>JBDNHN010000605.1:0-1743 GCA_041688725.1 Gillisia sp. | reverse complement strand
TCCAATAACAACTCGTCCTTTTTGAATTTATTTTGATATTCTGTCGCTTCCATTTTAACTTTCGCAGCCCCGCGTTGAAACCAGCCATCTACATTTATTAGTGGTTGTTCAAATTGAATGCTGGTGGTGAAATTATGTATCGCATCAGGGTTGTTGAGATTATTAACATCGAAATCACTTTCTGAAAATAATCCCTGATTTAGTTTTGCCATAAAAGAATATACCGGATTGTTTGTGGTTGTCCCGGTGTGCGAAACCGAGATATTGGGAAGCAAAACGGCATTTGTCTGCCGGTAATCTGCACGGGCTCCCAAAAATTCCTGTTCCGAAATTTTAATGCTTTGGTTGTTTTCTGAAAGTTTTTCCAAAACCTCCCCTTTTGAGATAGGGGTAGTTTCCTGAGCCTTCAGAAGCGAAAAACTAAGTAAAAAGATAATAAAGATACTTTTTTGAAATTTCATTTTCATAAATTGGTTTTTTTATCACTTTGAGGGGGCAAAATTAAGTTTTTATTATCCTATTGTTTGCAACCTTTGTTACAGACAGCTTTAAAATTTTTATTTAATCCAGATTAAAAGTGTGATGTCCGTAAACAGGGCTACCGGCAGTAAATTTTGACCTTTGGAAGATATAACTATTGACTCCAAACCTCATTTTGAAGCCAGTTCGTTGCAATAGTTAAATAATCCACATAGTCACAAACCTCATAATGATTCAATCCCGAAGCAACTACAAATTCAATACTACTACCTGCATTTTTCGACTGATTGACCCACTCTTCTGTTTGTGCTAAAGGAAATAATTCGTCATTTTCTCCATGAATAACATATAAGGGGATATTAATCTTCGGCACAACTCCATCAGAGACTTCTGGATTATAAGATGTAGCCATAGGAATAGCTGCCGAAAATAAATTTGAATAGAATTGAGCATAAAACCAACTTCCGTTACCACCATCGCTGTACCCGGTAATAACAACTTTAGTCTCATCAATAGGCAAATACGTTTCAGCTAAATCCAAAAGTGCTAAAACCTGAACTTGATTTCGTTGGTCAAACCAAAAAAATCCATTACTATTAGGACTTATTATATACGCATTTAACGCTTCAAAAGCGGGTTCAACCATGCAGCCTGTAGATTTATGCGCATTTGGGACAATATTAGCTGCACCACCATGCAAACTCAAAACCAAAGGTCTTTTATTGGCTTCTGAAGCATCTTCTGGTGCAATAATTCTAAAATTCCAAAAAACACCCGATACTGTAGATTCCAAAATCAAATCATTTATTCCAGGCTGAATGTTTAGGTTTTGGAAATCGGATCTCACATCATCGGCAGTCCTTTCTCCTGAAGGAGAATCATCATTATTGCCTCCACAACTGATCAGACTAACAACAACCAACAATAAGATAAGGTGATTTTTTATCGCATTCATATTTGATGTTTTTATATATTGATTAAATATAGTTAATAAAAACTAAAAAATTTTTTTTTGAATCCTCACTTTTTCCGATTGGAATAATATTCCCTGAAGAGGCCGTAATTTGTTTGTGAATTTGAGTTATGTGATCCAATAAGAGGAAATTCAGGAAGCCACACCAGCTCAGTTAAAACTTAGGTTAAGAATTAAAATCTCAGTATTTCAGTCATTATTCCAAAACGCAGGACAGAAATTTGGTGCTTAAAATAAATATTGTAATAATCCATTCCGTGATAAAACTGAACGAACAACCCTATGTCTTC
>JBDNHN010000136.1:0-4043 GCA_041688725.1 Gillisia sp. | reverse complement strand
TCATTCCTATAATCTGGTACTTCTGGGCTTGCCGAAGAAACTTCAACAGGAGCTTAAGGCCCTGTAAATAATGAGTAAAAGATCTATGACCGTATTCGATTTTTATAAACGCGAAAAAAGTAATCAGCAACAGAATTTAGATAAAGCCAATAGCCGGCTTAATATTTCCAGTTTGGTAAGATTGATTGTGTTTCTGGCAGCGGCTTTCGGAATTTATTATTTTTTCACGGATACTAAAATAGCCGGGCTGATCGCTTTCATAGGGATTATCGTTTTTTTATTCCTGGTTTCCCGACATGCCGATCTGAAATATAAACGCGATAAGATCCTTGAACTAGTAAAACTAAATGAAACTGAACTCAGGGTTTTAAAACGGGATTTCGCAGATCTTCCAGCGGGAAACGAGTTTACAAACCCATTGCATCCCTATAGTCAGGATATAGATCTGTTTGGAGAAGGGTCCTTTTTTCAGTATTTGAACAGATCGGCTTTAAATGAAGGAAAAAACAAACTGGCGCATTTGTTGACCGAAAATTCCATTGTTGAAATCAGTAAAAAACAGGATGCAATCAGGGAATTATCTGAAAAAGTGTTGTGGCGACAGGGATTTTCAGCAGTCGCAAAATTGGTAAAAACCGAGACGCCTTCAAGCCAGGTTACAGGCTGGTTCAAAAATTACAAAATCTTCGTTCCCAAATTCATCAGCTGGCTTCCCTGGGTGGTTTCAGCAGTATCCCTTGCATTGATAATAGGTTTCTTTGCAGATTTGATTACCGGACTGCAATTGTTCTTATGGTTTATAGCCGGGTGGCTTTTTAGTGGAATATATCTTAAAAAGATCAACTTGCTCTCCGGAAGTGTGAGCAGGGTGCAGGACACTTTCCACCAATATTACCAATTATTGGAAATGATCGAGAACACCACATTTCAATCGGAATTCCTAAAAGAGAAACAAGCGGAAATACTCTCGGAAAAGAATAAAGCTTCCCAGGTTTTAAAGAAATTTTCAAAGGCAATAGATTCTCTGGATCAGAGAAATAATATGATCTTCATGGCTGTTGGGAACGGGTTTTTGCTGTGGGATCTCAGGCAATCCTATCGCCTGGAGAAATGGATCTCTGAATACCAGGAGAATGTAAATAAATGGTTTGAGGTGATCGAATTTATGGATGCTTTCAACAGCTTGGGGAATTTTGCGTTTAATCATCCGGATTATGTTTTTCCCAATATCACTCAAGGAGAATATGTGATTAAAGCAACCCGGATCGCCCACCCGCTTTTGGATCCTGAAAAAAGGATCCCGAATGACTTAAAGATTAAGAACGAGTCATTTTTTATAATTACTGGAGCTAATATGGCCGGGAAAAGCACATTTCTGCGAACGGTATCCCTTCAAATAGTTATGGCAAATCTCGGAATGCCGGTTTGCGCCACTACCTGTAATTATAATCCTATCAAGCTTATCACCAGCATGCGCACCACCGATTCCTTGAATGATGATGAATCCTATTTCTTTTCAGAATTAAAACGCCTTCAGTTTATTGTCAATGAAATTAAAACAGATAAATATTTCATCATTTTAGACGAAATCTTAAAAGGCACGAACAGTACTGATAAAGCCATTGGTTCCCGAAAATTTATACAGAAACTGGTCAAATCAAAATCTACCGGAATTATAGCAACACATGACCTGAGTTTATGCGAAGTTGCCGAAGAATTGAGGCAGGTTGAAAATCATTATTTTGATGCAGAAATTATTGAGGATCAGTTGTATTTTGATTACAAGTTTAAAGAGGGAATTTGCCAGAATATGAATGCGTCTTTTCTGCTGAAGAAAATGAATATTGTAGATTGAGGAATCCCTTTATTATACTTGTAATTAAGATTTCAATAATCTGAACCCGGCTCATGGAAAATTTTTACCGAAACCATAAAATACCTTTGCTTCTGGTTCTTGCCGTCGGTTTTTTTTACACCTCTTTTTCCTATGACCTTGTGCGAAGCGATTATATAAAATTAATCACCCTTTATTGCGGCCTGTTTTTCCTCAGCTGGAAATTGCTACAACTGGAAAAAAATAATTTTTGGTTTTTGGCTGGCGCGGCATTATTATTCCGATTAATCTTTATAGCTGCCCTTCCCAATTTATCACAGGATTTTTACAGATTTATCTGGGATGGAAGAATGATCATTGAAGGTTGGAACCCCTATTTGCATTTACCGGGAAATCTCATAAAAGAAGGAATTGCACCCGTTGCCCAGGCTTCAAAACTTTACGAAGGAATGGGTGAATTAAGCGGAGGTAATTACACCAATTATCCGCCGCTCAATCAACTTATTTTTGCAATTGCAGGGCTTTTTGCCGGAAAAAGCATACTTGGATCTGTAATTATGATGCGGTTCATAATAATTGGCGCCGATCTTGGAACGCTTTACTTCGGAAAAAAATTGCTTGAGAACTTAAATCTGCCGGTTAATAGGATCTTCTGGTATATTCTCAATCCATTTATAATTATAGAACTTACCGGAAACCTTCATTTTGAAGGCGTGATGTTGTTTTTTCTGATTTGGTCTCTCTATCTTTTGCACAAGAAAAAATGGATCCTGAGCGCGGTTATTTTTGCAGCTTCGGTTTCCCTGAAATTAGTTCCCCTTCTTTTATTACCCCTGTTATTGAGGTATTTCACAGCTGAAAATTCCCAAAACAGATTGAATTTTTGGAAACTGTGCTTATATTATTTGATAGTTGTTGTTTTGGTAATTTTTAGTTTTCTGCCTTTTTTATCTTCCGCTCTTATTTCAAATTTTTCGGCAAGCATTGGCCTCTGGTTTCAGAAATTTGAATTCAATGCGAGTATTTACTATCTCATCCGGTGGATTGGTTTTCAGGTAAAAGGTTACAATATCATTGAGACCGCCGGGAAAATACTCCCTGTTATCGTTATCCTTATTTTAGGAGGCTTAGCTATTTTTAGAAAAAATAATTCCGCACAGCGCCTTATAACAACAATGCTTCTGGGAGTTTCTGTTTATTTCTTCCTTTCAACCACGGTGCATCCCTGGTATATCGCCACTCCTTTATTGCTCTCTGTTTTTACGCGGTATAGGTTTGCTGTATTCTGGTCGTTTATGGTCATTTTTAGCTATGCAGCCTATAGCGATGCTGTTTTCCGGGAGAATTTGTGGCTGGTGGCTTTGGAATATATTGTGGTAATTGGAATGTTTATTTATGAATTATCAGACGAAAACAGGAAGAATAAGACAGATTTATTTCTTTGATTTCTTCGTCAGAAATAAATCCCTGATATATACCATCCCGCCAAAAAAATGAGCGGCCAAAAGCACGGGGTCTTTTCTGAAGATCGCATAGGTGAAGATGATGGTGGATCCGGCTAAACTCAGTATCCAAAATCCCAGGGGCAAAGACGATTTTTCATGCTGTTCAGAATAGATCCACTGATAGAAAAACCTGGAGGTGTACACAATTTGACCAAGGATACCAATCGCTATCAGCCAGGGCGCAATGTTTTTGCCATCCAACAGATCCTGCAACTTCAATTCACTCAGAAAGATCAAATAGGCTGCGATGAGTATAGGAACGCCGATCACGGTTAATTTTAAAACGATATTGGAACTTTTCCATTGATTTTGCAATTGCAAATTCCGGAAATAAACCGCATACACAAGGAATTGCCCCAGCATAATAGCTAAGTCATTTCGTAAATAGCCGTAAATAAACAGGAGAATTGATCCAAACAGGCTCAATTTCCAAAACAGCGTGGGGGTTTTTATTTTTTCTGCCTTTTCAGAGAGAAACCATTGGTTTATTAACCGAACTGAAAATAAAAGCTGCGCGAAAAACCCAATCCCATAAATTACCCAGTTGCTCATAAAAGTTTAGCATTAACCAAATTTAAAATCACTTAAAAACAGTCAATAGAAAAGGGCTGTTAAACAGCCCTTTTGATTTTTGAATCCCTCATTGAGGGTTTTATTCCCCGAGGCTTACCTCGAATTTTTAAAAGGATTTCCCAATTCATACC
>JBDNHN010000135.1:0-4490 GCA_041688725.1 Gillisia sp. | reverse complement strand
TTTTTATAGGTAAAAATTCTGCAGATGATAATCTCAAAGTAATATTTGAGTTGATGAAATAATTCGATCGAGTTGAACTTATAATAATAGTTGGGTTTCTGACATATAAAATCTCTAATTGAAATTTTAGTAAGTGGAGGAATTGCGGAATGATTTCGGTCTCCATTAGTTCTGAAATGAAAAAGGATCCAATTTAAAAAAATAGAAAAACTATATGTTAATTCTGAAATCCTCACTGGTGAGTCAATATTAAATTGAAGCTTAAGAAAGAATAGCCATCAGTATTGTAAATTTTAGAAATGAATATTAGGAATGGCAACTTGCCGGAACTTGAGAATGATTGAAGAAAGTTCTGGAATTGCTTCTGAGGTGGCTTCTGCTGAAGGCCTACGTTGAACGTTTGCCCTGAATTTTAATTGAAAATTTAAATTGATGACACATAAACTTTTTCTACTGGTATCATTGTTTAGTTGTATTGTGTTTTCGCAAAATAAATCAACTTACACCTATGCCATAAAGGGAGGTGATACCCTGAAAATGGATGTTTACGTGCCAAAAGAAATTAAGGCTAATGAAAGTTTGCCTGTATTGCTTTGGATGCACGGTGGTGGCTTTTCCGGTGGGAAAAGAGATAATTCAGATGAAGTTAAAATGATGGAATATGTATCAGATAAAGGTTATACAGGTATATCTATATCATATAGATTACTTCGTAAAGATTCCTTAACAGGTTTTGGTTGCGATTGCTCCCGAGCATACAAATTAGAAACCTTTAAACAAGCGGTCATTGATTATCTGGATGCAGCCAAGTTTGTTATTCAGAATAAGGAATTATTACATATAGATCCAACAAAAATGATTGCCGGTGGAAGTAGCGCGGGTGCCGAAGGGATTCTTAATGCCGTTTATTTGAAGGAATATTTTATAGAAGATTTAGAGGCCTACCAAAATGTGAAATTTGCAGGGGTCATTTCTCTGGCAGGGGCTGTTGTAAATGCAGAATATATTACACCAATAAATGCTGTTCCCACAGTTTTGTTTCACGGTACTGCAGATAATTTAGTGCCTTTTGGAAGTGCGTCACATCATTATTGCAGTCCGGAAAAACCGGGATACTTCATGTTAGATGGTTCTGAAATTATTGTAAAAAAATTAGGTGACTTAGGAATGTCCTATTATTTCAATAAGGTTATCGGTGGTAAGCATGAATTGGCTTCAATTCCATTTGATCAATTAGATAATATACTTCAGTTTTTTGATAAAACCCTGTTTAAATCTGAAATAATTCAGACAAAAAAGACAATAAATAAGGCACCATGAAAAAGCTATTATACTTCATTCTTATCGCTATCTCATTTCAATCTTGTAAAGAAGAAAAAAAGGAAATAGTTGTGAATTCAAAAAAAAGACCAAATATTGTTTTTATTATGGCTGATGACCACGCTAAACAAGCTATCAGTGCTTATGGCCATCCCGTAAGTAAACTTGCTCCAACACCTAATATTGACAGAATTGCAGATGAAGGGGCATTGTTTACGAATAATTTCTGTACAAATTCAATATGTGGCCCAAGTAGAGCTGTTATTTTAACGGGTAAATTTAGTCATGTAAATGGTTTTAGAATGAATGGAGATAAATTTGATGGAAGTCAGCAAACCTTTCCAAAATTACTTCAAAAAGCAGGATACACGACAGGAATTGTTGGCAAGTGGCATCTGTACGGCTTGCCCCAGGGATTTGATTATTGGAAGATTATTGAAGATCAAGGACATTATTATAATCCAACGTTTATTTATAAAAATGATACCGAAAAAATTGCTGATACCTTGGATGTCCCGGGCTACGCAACAGATATCATAACAGATCAAGCCATTGAATATCTCAATGAGGTTAAAAATGCTGATAAACCTTTTATGCTAATGGTTCATCACAAAGCACCACATCGCAATTGGATGCCGGCATTACGCCATTTAAATAAATATGATTCAATCCAGTTTCCGTTGTCTGATACTTATTTTACAGATCATGAAGGCTCTTTAGGATCAGAACA
This sequence comes from Gillisia sp., assembly GCA_041688725.1. Classification (GTDB taxonomy): domain Bacteria; phylum Bacteroidota; class Bacteroidia; order Flavobacteriales; family Flavobacteriaceae; genus Gillisia. The sequence continues at coordinate 2,440 of JBDNHN010000135.1, read as the reverse complement.
GCAACTCCAAACTATTTATAAGGATATGTACGAAGGCCATGATTTAAAAATGACTAAGGAAAAAGGCAGTCCTGAATTGGCCTGGAATCCCTGGCCTAACGATTTTGAGCGAATGAGTCCCGAGCAGCGTAAAATTTGGGATGAGGCTTATCAACCAAAGAATGATGCTTTTCATGATGCTAATCTTTCAGGGAGGGCTTTAGCCGAATGGAAAGGGCAACGTTATTTACACGAGTATTTAGCAACGATTGCATCCGTAGATGAAGGGGTTGGAAAGATCTTGGATTATTTAGATGAAAATAATTTATCAGATAACACGATTGTAATTTATACAACAGATCAGGGTTTTTATCTAGGTGAAAAAGGTTGGTTTGATAAACGTTATATGTATGAAGAATCTTTTGCAATGCCAATGCTAATGAAATATCCTAAAGGAATAAAACCCGGAACCATTGTAGAAGGATTGACTCAAAACCTTGATTTTGCTGAAACCTTTTTAGATTATGCCCAGGTTAAAATTCCGGAGGATATGCAAGGAAAATCTTTAAGACCTTTGCTTGAAGGAACTATTGATGCAGATGATTTCAGGGATGCTATTTATTACCATTATTACGATTTTCCGGCATTCCATATGGTTAAAAAACATTATGGAGTAAGAACAAAACGCTATAAGTTGATGCATTTTTATGATGATATCGACACTTGGGAATTATATGATTTAAATGAAGATCCGAAGGAAATTCATAATCAAATTGACAATCCGGAATACGATGCTGTTGAAGTTCAATTAAGGCAGAAACTAAATTTCCTGCAAAAGCAATATAATGTTACCGAAAAGGAATTTGAACAAGCTCCCAAAGAAAAAGTAGAAAAAGCATATAAGCAGTTTGAAAAGTTGCGTGGGACGATTGGAATTGACTATGACCCGTTAAGTAATTGATAAAATAAACTATTATTTTGATAAAGTTGAAGGAACTACCGGATATGTGATTTACTGGGGGATTTCAAAAGAGTACCTTAATTTATCGGCATTAATGTACGATCATCCAAATTATGAATTAAGAGCTTTGAATACAGACCAAAGTTATTTCTACCAAGTAGAAGCTTTCAATGAGAATGGAATTTCCGCTAAGAGTGCCATTTTAAATACAAAGTAATTATTAAACTAAATCTGTCATGAAAAAAATTGTTTCAACATTCATTCTTCTATTGACACTCACAATAAGTGCACAGGAAATTTCGGTTTTGACATATAATATTAAGTATGACGAACCCTCAGACACAATTAACGGCTGGAATGTCAGAAAGGATTTTCTAATTTCACAAATCAATTATAATCAACCGGATATTTTTGGAACCCAAGAAGGAATGTACAACCAGCTTACCGATATAAAAAAAGGCCTGGATGGATATGATTTTTTTGGGGTAGGAAGAGACTTTGGAGACACAAGAGGAGAATATACGGCCATATTCTATAACACTAAGAAAGTAACTCTAATAGAGGAAAGTACTTTTTGGCTTTCAGAAACCCCTGACAAACCTTCTAAAGGATGGGATGCCGCGTTAAACAGAATTTGCACCTACGGAATTTTTGAAATTAAAAACTCTAAAAAACGCCTGTTGGTCTTCAATACCCATTTTGACCATATAGGTGAACAGGCAAGGGCAGAGAGCGCACTCCTTATTCTTAAAAAAGCGTCAGAAATAAACAGGGATAATCTCCCAGTTATTATTATGGGTGATTTTAACTTAGAACAAGATAGCCAAGGCGTTCAGAATATATTGAAGCAATTTGATGACTCCCATCTAACGGCAAAAACTTCCTTTGGACCAACAGGAACTTTCAATGGATTTCATTTCAATAAACCGGTAACAAGAAGGATTGATTTTGTATTCACTTCAAAAAACCTGGAAGCATTGAAAAGTGGTATTTTGAGTGATTCAAAAAATTGTCGCTACCCCTCAGACCATTTCCCGGTGTATGTTGAACTAAACTTAAAAAATGAATAAGCTGTTAATCTTTATTATAGTTGTTTTTAGCAATGCCATAGCATATGCTCAGGAAATAGAACTAAAAAATTGGCAATTCCATTCAGAAAAAGATACTGTTGAGCAATTGGTTGAAACCCCGCATACATGGAATCTCCTGGATGCGTTTGATGATACGCCGGGCTATTGGAGAGGAACCGGATATTACACTACACAAACAACGATTACAAGCCTTACTAAATCATATTATTTGCACTTTAACGGGGTTAATCAGGCAGCTAAAATAAAAGTTAACAATCGAGAAGCGGGTACACATAAAGGAGGATATACAGCTTTTGATGTTGATATCACGCCATACATTATTAAGGGGAATAATACCATCACGGTTGAAGTTGATAACAGGCACGATGAAAAAATTCCGCCCTTAGATGCCGACTTTACTTTTTTTGGC
>JBDNHN010000134.1:0-3634 GCA_041688725.1 Gillisia sp. | reverse complement strand
CTGGAAAAAATAATCCGGGAAGTCCCACAGAAAAGACTTTTTAAATTGATAGCTACCGGTGGGAAATCAGGAACTATAAAAAATAGTTATGTTGCAGATGAACCTTATATATTTGCCAAGACCGGATCTTTAAGGAACAATCACAGTTTAAGCGGATATCTGAAAGCAAGATCCGGAAAAGTCCTGATCTTCAGTTTTATGAATAATAATTACACGGTTCCTTCTTCTGAAATAAAAAAACAGATGGAATTAATTCTCAGAAAAATTTATAAAAAATATTAAGCTTTGCCCCTTCCACCTTAAAACTAAAAATAAATTGCTATAAATTACAACCGGCTTTAAAAGCAACTTGAATTAAATCAATCAAAACACATAAAATGGAAAGAAGAAATTTTTTAAGAAACCTGGGTTCAGGAGGATTAGCAATCACACTATCGTCATTTATTTCCCCTTTTGATCTTTCTTCGTCCCTGAATGACGGTAAATTTCTCTTGCCGAAACACTTATCTGCCGGCGATACTATTGGAATTGTAAGTCCCGCATCGGCCATTTTTGAAACTGAACCTTATGAAATTGCGGTAGAAACTTTTGAGGCTATGGGCCTCAAGGTGAAATTGGGGAAAAATGTAAGCAACCGGTATGGTCATCTTGCCGGAACCGATGATGAAAGGGCGCAGGAACTCAACGATATGTTCATAGATCCGGAAGTAAACGCAATTATCGCTTTAAGAGGCGGTTCCGGCGCTGCCAGAATTTTAGATAAGATCGATTATGAGGCAATCTCAAAAAATCCTAAAATTTTCATAGGTTATAGTGATATTACCGCCCTGCATCTGGCTATTTACACCAAAACAGGTTTGGTTACTTTTCATGGACCTTTAGCTATTTCCACCTGGAATAAATTCAGTTATTCCTATTTTAAAAAGATCCTTTTTGACGGGGAGGCTATATTGATGAAAAATCCTATCGAAGTCGGAGATAATCTCACTCAGGTTTCAAACAGGATACGTACAATTTATCCAGGGAACGCCAGAGGCGTTTTAATGGGAGGAAACTTATCGGTATTAACAGGGATTATGGGATCTGAATACCTGCCGGATTGGGAAAATAAGATAATTTACCTGGAAGATGTAGGTGAAAAGATTTATGCGGTAGACAGGATGATGTCCCAGTTGAAACTGGGAGGCGTTTTAAATAAAATTTCCGGATTTGTATTTGGAAAATGTACAGATTGTGATCCCGGCGGCAATGGATATGGATCGCTAACGATGGAAGAAGTAATAGACTACTACATAAAACCATTAAAAATACCTGCTTATTCCGGGGCGATGTTCGGGCATATTAAGGATAACTTTACTATTCCAAACGGAATTGAAGCTGAAATAGATGCCGAAAAAGGAACCATACAAATGCTTGTTCCTGCGGTAAAATAGGTTTTAGTGAGATCTTTTTGATACCTTAGGTATGTATTAAACAAGAATTTTTCAGTCACTGTTTTTGTAACAAACTGCATTTTTATAATAACTTAGTCGTATGGCAAGAGAGCAGAATTTCATTGAACATATCCAAAAGGGATATACCACCAAGGGGGATTATCTCCTTATAGGTGCAGCAATGCTGGAAGGTAAACCCATTCCAGAAGCCCAAATAAAAATTCCATTAAAAACCCTGAACCGTCATGGCCTTATCGCGGGAGCTACAGGTACGGGGAAAACTAAAACATTACAGATCCTCGCTGAAAATTTATCCGAAAAAGGGATCCCGGTCTTGCTGATGGACATTAAAGGGGATCTAAGTGGGATTGCTCAGCCTGCCTCCATCAACGAAAAGCTGGAAGCCCGGCACAAAAACATAGGTTTTAAATTTAAACCTCAGGCATCTCCGGTCGAAATTTTAAGCCTTTCTGAACAACCCGGAGTGCGACTGAAGGCTACCGTAAGTGAATTTGGCCCGGTATTACTTGCGCGTATCCTTGACCTTTCCGATACTCAAACCGGAATTCTGGCCATTGTTTTTAAATATTGTGACGACCATCATTTACCCTTACTGGATTTAAAAGATCTCAAAAAAATTATTCAGTTTGCCACAGGAGAAGGCAAGGAAGAATTTGAGAAAAGCTATGGACGTATGTCCAAAATGTCCACTGGCACTATCATTAGGAAAATTGTGGCTTTAGAGCAACAGGATGCCGATTTGTTTTTTGGCGAGCCTTCATTTGAGGTGCAGGATCTTGTAAGAAAAAACCCGGAAGGAAAAGCTTATGTAAACATAATTCGACTCACTGACATTCAGGATAAACCAAAATTGTTTTCAACTTTTATGCTAAGTTTATTAGCTGAAATTTATTCGACATTTCCGGAAAAAGGTGATAGTGATAAACCGGAATTGGTACTGTTTATAGACGAGGCGCACTTAATTTTTAAAGAAGCTTCCGGTGCCTTACTGGATCAAATTGAAAGTATTATTAAATTGATACGTTCAAAAGGGGTTGGCATTTTTTTTGTAACACAAAACCCAACCGATATTCCTAAAGAAGTATTGAGTCAGTTAGGATTAAAAATCCAGCATTCGCTTCGTGCATTCACGGCCAATGACAGAAAAGCAATAAAATTAACTGCTGAAAATTATCCAATTTCAGAGTTTTACGATACCAAAGATGTTTTAACTTCGTTAGGAATTGGAGAAGCTTTAATTTCAGCGCTGGACGAAAAAGGAAGGCCTACCCCACTTGCGGCAACTATGATGCGCGCCCCAATGAGCAGGATGGATATTTTAACACCGCAGGAAATAAATAATTTAATAAATGTTTCACAGCTTTTTACCAAATACAATAAAACTATAGACAGGGAAAGTGCCTATGAATTATTAAATCAAAAAATTGAACGTGCCGAGGAAGACGATGCCAAGGAGAAAGCTAAAAAGGACCGAAAAACTGTCGAACGTACAGCTTCAAAATCAAGGAGAAGCTCGAGCAAATCTCAAGGTGCCATTATCAAAGTACTAACCAGTGCTACCTTTATAAGAGGCGTTATGAGCATTCTGAACAAAGCATTTAAATAGCCCACAATGGGTATTTATCACAAAAAACCAGTACCTATGCCCAATAATTATAACGTTATAGGATCATCAAATTAAAGATTACACTGTTGGCCGGAAAAAATAAATTAAGCATGAAAACATTAAGTTTTGTAATAATTGCAGTTCTATTAATGTCCTGTGGTAGGGATTCCGATCCTTTTTTAATTGACAATAACCGGGTTGGATCCCTAACTAAAGAAATTAGAATCAACCAGTTGGACTCCATTTTTAAGCAAGATTCCATCGTTCGAAATATATCCAAAAGCCAGTTTTTGAATATTGTGAACAATATTGAAATTTTTGACCGTGACGGCTCCCCACTTTTAATTCTGGAACCGGTTCAACAATTTGATTCTACCAGTACTATTGGCTACATCCAAATTTTAGATCCCAAATTTCAAACTGCTAAAGGATTGAACATCAAAAGCACTTTTGGGGATGTGGTTGAGAAATATGCAATCTCCAGAATTGAAAACACCCTTAATTCGGCGGTGGTATTTATAGATGAACTCAATTTATACCTTACTATCGATAAAAAAGAATTGCCCTCCAGCCT
>JBDNHN010000604.1:0-1413 GCA_041688725.1 Gillisia sp. | reverse complement strand
TTTACAATTAGTGTTGAATGGTTATATATATTAATTTGATGATAATTAGATAATTATTGAAACATTCATGACTAATAATTTTGTCACACATAGGAATGATTATATGGATGTTACATCTGACAATTAAAAACAAAAAATACAAACAGCTGAAATCACTTTCTTTGTTACTGACATAAAAAAAACCACTCTTTATTAAGAGCGGTTTAGCTATTATATAAAAGTATCGGGGTAAAATTGCTTAGGAGAAATCTAGCCTTTTAAACTATAATTTTCTCTATTCTGAGAAAATTATCGAGGTTTTCGGCAATTTTAAAACAATTGCTGACTTTTGAAATTTCATTGCAACTTCTTTCATCCATTGATTGATACTTACAATCGAAATCTGAAAGATCAACTTTTTCAAAATTTTTATTGAAATTTTTGCATTCTTCAAAAAGGACGTCGATGGTTTTATAATTTCCCAGTTCAACTCCCTGTTGCAACAGGTATCCTTTTAAATAGTTCTCAATAGCATACTGTGAATTTTTACAAACTAAAAAAGATACCATATCCTCTTCCGGTCTATATAATTCCTGATTGGCTTCATTTAATTTTTCAATTGCATGATCAAAAAATTTATTGTCTTTCGCTTTCATCTTTTTAGGTTATTAATTTAGCGGACTCCCGATAGCCAGGAACAACATCCACTTAATCATTTTCCTTTATGAGAAACCAATTTTTCCGGGATGTTTTATTTGTAAAATTCTTTACTATTCAGGCCTGCGTTTCATTAAAATGATAGAATAAATCATAACAAACTTAGTATCCTAATCCCGTAATCTGGGGAGAATCAGGTACTAATATTTGCTATGATAATATTCTAATCATTAAAAAAACCTCTATTTTCCGGACAATGCTACCTGCAAGCAGGCAGTATTGCGGGAATATTTTCTACTCAGGGCAGTTTACATATTTCGGTAAAGATCCAGTCTCTCCCATCTTGTATCCACTTCTTCCTGGGCCTTTTTAAGCAATTCTGCTCCTAATTCCGGATCATTTTTCACCACCCGGTTAAAACGCCCTTCATTATACATAAACTCACTTATAGGTGCGGTAGGTGCTTTGGAATCCAATTTGAATTTTTTCCCTTTTGGTTTGGAAGGATCAAATCTAAAGAGTGGCCAATAACCTGTTTCAACGGCTTTCTCTTGTTGTGAAACTCCATGTTTAAGATCATATCCGTGTTCAACACAGTGGGAATACGCAATAATTAATGATGGTCCCGGGTATGCCGCAGCTTCTTCAATGGCTTTTAGGGTTTGCAAATTTTTTGCTCCTATTGCCACCTGTGCTACATATACATTCTCATAGGAAATCGCCTGAAGTGCCATATTTTTTTTACTCGTTCTTTTACCTGAAACGGCAAATTTAGCA
>JBDNHN010000133.1:0-4087 GCA_041688725.1 Gillisia sp. | reverse complement strand
TCCCCGGTTCCGGATGTGATGAGCCACAACATAAAGAAACTGAGAAGAAAACCAAAAAAGTAATTCGCAAAGATAAAATTACCCGTAAGGGCAACCCAAATAAAGGTTAGGAGAATATTTGACAAAAACCTGTTTTTCATTAGTTCAAGTTTTGGTTATTATTTAATACAGCATCAATGTATTGTTGATTATTTAACAATTCATCTGCAACCCTTGAGGATACCTGTTGAATTTGCTCAGCGCCAAAACCTATATATAAGGATATGAGCGTTAAAAACACAATTGGCCCGATCATTTGGGATCTTTTGACCAATGTCAATTTATGAAAATACCTGAAATTCAATCTTTTAGGCAATTCAACCTTATCTTTCCAGAAAACATTGGCCCATACTTTTGCGATAATAATTAAAGTTATGAAACTTGCAAAGAGAATCGCGCCTACGATCCACCAATTTTCTGCTGAGAAACTAGCAGAAAGTAGGGATATTTTTGGCCAAAATCCAGAAAGCGGCGGGATTCCTACCAAAGAGAACAATGCAATTGCAATTAAAAAGCTAATCTTAGGACTAGCTGCATACAATCCACCCATTGAACGAATGCTGTTGGTACCTTTTATCCTATAAATTAAACCACTTATCATAAATAAATTGGTTTTTATAACAATATCGTGAATTAAATAGAAAATTGCCCCCGCAATAGCAACCTGTGTATATAATCCCAAACCGGCAATCATATATCCAATATGGCAAATAATAAGGTAAGAAAAAACTTTGCGAAGGTTGTTTTGTACCAGAGCGCCCAGGCCTCCGGTAATAAGGGTTAAAAACGCAATAATCAAAATGGTATTTATCAAAAATTCATCAGGGACGAAAATTAAAGTAAATACCCGGAGCATGGCATAAACTCCCACTTTTGTCAACAACCCCCCAAATATTGCAGTTACCGCAGATGGCGGGGTATGGTAGGAATCGGGGAGCCAAAAATAGAGTGGAAACACTGCCGCTTTAATTCCAAATCCTATTAAAAATAATATCGCGGTAATATCAACCAACCCGCGGTTTTCAATTAATGCAACTTTCAGGGAAAGATCGGCCATGTTAAGAGAGCCGGTTAAACCGTAAAGTACGGCGATGGCGGTAAGAAAAATCGTGGAACCCAAAATATTGAGGGTAAAATACTTCACGGCTCCTTCCAATTGCGCTTTTTCACCTCCCAGAGTAATTAAAACAAAAGAGCTGATAAGAATTATTTCAAACCATACATAAAGATTAAAAATATCACCGGTTAAAAAAGCACCGTTGAGCCCTAATAAAAGGAAATGAAAAATAGGGAAATATCCAAATTTAAGTCTGGCTACTACAATTGAGGCAGAAGAAAAACTGGAAACAGCTAATCCGGAAATAGCTGTTAACAATACCAAAGTCGCCGAAAAGGTATCGGCTACAAAGGTAATCCCAAAAGGTGCTGGCCAGTTTCCGGACTGTACGGTTTGAGTACCGTTTTCCCATATATAGGAAAAAAGCCAAATAGCAACCGCGATATTTACAAATCCACCTACAATACTAATTACCCTCTGCCAGCTAATTTTCTTCCAAGAAAACATTAATATTATGCTCAAAAATAATTGAAGCAAGAGGGGATATATAACTAATTGTTGTGTCATGAATCTTGGTCTATTTCGTTCATTTCATCCAAATCATCGGTTTTTACCACCTGATAGGCCCTCTTAATAAGGATTATCGCAAAAGATTGCAAGCCAAAACTTATAACAATAGCGGTTAATATCAATGCCTGCGGAACAGGATCGGCGTATGCCGAAAGGAAAACATTTGAATCTTCGGGGATTATTGGCGGACTTCCTTTGGTTATTCTCCCGAGTAAAAATATAAGCAGGTTTGCCCCATTACCCAAAATAATGATCCCCAAAATCAATTTCACAAGACTGCGCCGTAAAATCATGTAGATCCCAGCGGCGTAAAGCACTCCAATAATAATTGCCAATACTATTTCCATATATTAAGCAGATTCTGAAATTGTGAAAATTATGGTTAAAGTAACTCCTACCACTACTAAATAGACCCCTATATCAAAAAATAAAGCCGATCCAATTGTCCCAAGAACTGAAATGGGTTCGGGCATCCAAATCCCGGTCATTAAAGGCAGACCGAAACCTAACATTGGAGCAATCGCACTCAAAAATGCCAATCCCAAGCCTACCGGCATTAAAAATCCCGGATGAATGCGAAGTAACGCTTTTGTTTTTGAGAGACCGTTGGCAAAGGAGTGCAATACAAAAGCGATAGAAGCTATCAATCCGCCCACAAACCCTCCGCCGGGCAAATAATGCCCCCGTAACAATATAAAGATCGAAAAGATCAACAAAACAGGCAAGAGATAATCTGAGGCTGTTCTTAAAATTATTGTTTTCATTGCTTTATCGCTTTTCTTTACTTTATAAAATCCTTAGCGCTGGTCACTCCTTTTCAATCTCAATTTTAGCAACCCAAACACCCCAATCGCGGCGATGGCTAATACCGAAATTTCAATGAGGGTATCTGCTCCCCTGAAATCTACCAAAATCACATTTACCACATTCTTCCCATGCGCCAGCAGATAAGCGTTTTGAGCGTAATATTCACTGACATCTCTTCCTACCTGTTCTGCCATCACTTCCAGGATAAGAATGGTAATAATGGAGCCAAAGGCAATAGATATAATTCCATCTTTAACACGCATCTTATGATCGGATAGATTCAGATATTTTGGAAGACGATACAGCACCAATACAAACAGAATGACAGTAAGGGTATCTATAGAAAATTGGGTCATTGCCAAATCCGGTGCGCTGTAAAATACAAACAGCAAACAAATGGAATATCCTATCACTCCCATAGATGCCACTGCCGCCAATCTGGACGATGTAAATAGGGTATACAGAATTGAAACCAACATTATCAGGCAAATTGTAACCTCATAAAATGTCAATTCCAAAAGCGTTGAATAATCTAATGAAAAAGTAGCGGTTTTAAATAATTTATATCCGGTTAAAACAATAATGAAAATCATGATCGTTTTAACGTAATTTCGCAAATACCCGTTTTGGAAAAAATTTGTCCACAGAGCAGAAAATTTTGTAAATAAGTTTCCAAAACCTTCATTGATAGATTTAGGTGAAATAAACTCCAGTTTTGAAATTCTATTCTCCAATTTTGCCGAAGGCTTTACGGTGAAATAAAGAATAGTTCCGGCAATAATTGTTATTGCACTTAGCAAAAGAACAGTGTTGAAACCATGCCAGAGTTTCAGATGAATATCAGCGCCATCGGGACCTATCGCATTTACAACCGGAGTGAGAAGCGATGAATCTATTATCCCGGGAAAAACCCCGAAAAGTATTCCTGCTAAAGCCAGAATTACAGGTGCCACCCATAAAAGAGGGCTGGGCATTTTCACCTTTTGATAGGCTTCGGGAAGTTTTCCCGCAAATGGTTTTACTCCAGCTACAAAACCTCCATAAAAAAGTAATATTTTGGTGATAACAATCAGTACCATCAATAAAATAGTAGTTCCGCCAACCTGAAGGGTTCCTTCATATATTAATTCTTTTCCCAAAAATCCCAAACTTGGGGGGATTCCCGCACTGGAGAATGCAGCTAAAAATCCTGCAATGGCAACAGGAAGCAGTACCTTCCTAAGACCTCTTAACACCGTAACATCTCTGGTTCCGGTTTGTAAATCTATAATACCTGTCACCAGGAACAATGTTGCTTTATACAAGGCATGTACAATAATAAACAGGGCCGTGGCCAGCAAGGCATCACGGGTACCCTGTCCAATCATAAAAACCATGATCCCCAGGGCGGAAATTGTAGAATATGCCAAAATCCCCTTTAAATCTGTTCTAAAAAGCATGTGAATCGCAGAGTAAATCATGGTGACAGCTCCTACAATTATCAGGGTAGTATTCCAGAATTCCTGATTTCCCAGGACTGGAGTGAACCTCATTAATAAGTAAATTCCAGCCTTCACCATAGTTGCGGAATGCAGGTAGGTAGAAACGGGAGTTGGCGCTTTCATCGCATCGGGT
>JBDNHN010000132.1:0-1966 GCA_041688725.1 Gillisia sp. | reverse complement strand
TTATTTACCAAACTGTTGACAATCTGCATATAGCCTGTCCAAAAAACTTAGGTGATTGGTATTTTACAGGAGATTATCCCACTTTTGGAGGAAATCGGGTGGTTAACCGGGCTTTCATCAATTTTTATGAAGGAAATAAAGGCAGGGCTTATTAGGCACCTTTTTACATTTAAGCACTAAAAAATTACGAAATTGTGCAGTTCAACTAATTTCTGTGCACTTCGTCTAAAAGTATTTGTGTGATCTTAGTTTTTGTTTACATTAGCAAAGCCATAGCATAAGTAGGTTAAGTTAATGGTAGATTTGGGGCAAAAAAAGGTGGATTCTTATCCGCCTTTTTTTATGACCAAAAATCAAATAAAAAAAGCTTGCCCGGTCTCCCTGGCAAGCTTTTTTATTCTGACATATTAGACTTTTACTCTATTTCTTTGGAATATTTAGCCGCTACTTCTTTCCAATCTATCACATTAAAAAATGCATTGATATAATCTGGACGTCTATTTTGGTAATTAAGGTAATATGCATGTTCCCAAACATCCATTCCCAAAACCGGGGTTCCACCACAACCTACTCCGGGCATCAATGGATTATCCTGATTTGGTGTAGAACAAATTTCTACTTTTCCATTCTTATGTGCACAAAGCCAAGCCCATCCAGAACCAAATTGTCCTGCACCTGCTTTAGAAAACTCATCCTTGAAGGCGTCAAATGAACCAAAAGCGACATCTATAGCTTTCGCCAATTCACCTTCAGGTTTTCCTCCTCCATTTGGAGACATAATTTCCCAATACAAATTGTGGTTATAGTATCCACCACCATTGTTTCTTAAAGCTTTATCAGCTTTGTCTAAATTCTCAAGAATATTTTCAATTGTCTTGCCTTCGTTATCTGATCCGGCAATAGCACCATTTAATTTACTGGTATATCCCGCATGATGCTTATCGTGATGTATTTCCATAGTCTTTGCATCAATATGTGGTTCTAATGCGTCAAAGGCGTATTTTAGTTTTGGTAACTCGAAAGCCATAATTCTGTGTTTTTAGTTTATAATTATTTCCTTAAAATCAAATTTAGTTATAAAGGTTTTTATTAAAAATATTTTTATGTTATAATATACTTAAAGATTAAATTGCCAAAACCTTTTTTACATAAAAAATCCAACAAAAAAGGGAAATTCTTGACCAATTCGTCAAAAAATCACCTTGACAAACCTTAAATTAGCTTCGTGATTTACAATCAATTTTTAATTTAAATTTTTAGACATATTATGGAGTTACCATATGCAGAACCTTATAGGATAAAAATGGTTGAACATATTAAACGTTCAACACAAGCACAACGATTAAAATGGATTCAAAAAGCAGATTATAATTTGTTTAACCTTAACTCAGACAAAGTTTTTATCGACCTGCTAACCGACTCCGGAACCGGAGCAATGAGTGATCAACAATGGGCTGAAATAATGATAGGAGATGAAAGTTATGCCGGCTCTTCCTCTTTTTTAAAATTAAAGGATACAGTTAAAAAGATTACTGGATTTGAATATTTTTTACCAACACACCAGGGAAGGGCAGCAGAAAACGTTTTGTTCTCTGTATTAGTAAAAGAAGGGGACATTGTTCCGGGAAATTCACATTTTGATACCACAAAAGGTCATATAGAATTCAGAAAAGCATCGGCTATAGATTGTACAATTGACGAAGCCTTTGACACATCTGTAATCCATCCTTTTAAAGGAAATGTCGATTTAAAAAAATTGGAAGCCGTTTTTAAAAGCCATCCAGGAGAAAAAATCCCATTTGTTGTTCTCACAATTACCTGCAATAGTGCCGGTGGCCAACCTGTTTCTGTGCAAAACACAAAAGAGGTTTCCGCTTTATGCAAAAAATATCATGTTCCTTTATATTTTGATGCTGCCCGTTTTGCTGAAAACGCCTATTTTATAAAAAAACGCGAGCCCGGTTAT
>JBDNHN010000603.1:0-2756 GCA_041688725.1 Gillisia sp. | reverse complement strand
TCAAAAGGCGCATTAAAATTTTTATTACGAGATAGACGTAATTTTTTATTTGGATAGTCAATTGTTAAATCAAACCTCTTTAAAATTTTGGCGCCAATGCTGCCGTTTCGTAATTTATAAGTTTGCATCTCCTTTATGTAAAGAGAATCAGGAAAACTTGCTGTTACTTCCTCAAACTCAAATCTTCCCAACTTAAAACTTTTTATCCTGCTCCTTAATCCATATACACTTCCTCCCATTCCAAATCCAAGGAAATCTTCAAAATATCGTTCCGGAACTTTAATTCCTTGATTATCATCGATCAACATCCATACAGCATCTCCCAGGCCACTATCGATAAGAAAATTTAAGGGAAGTTCAGTATTGTCATCAATTTTAACTCTTGCGGTTACATAGGGTTTATTCATAAAGAAAGCTAGGGGCAGATCCTCACATTTCCTGCACTTTTTATAATCATAAAATTCTGGATCATAAATATTTATTTTTTGCCTCGGATAATTAAATTCCAGGATAAAATCCTTGAAAAAATCGTAGCCAATAATTCCGTGAATTGGCACTCCTATCCTATTGGAAAGGTTTATTTCATAATCGTAAACCACGAACAATATTAAGGATTGACTGGTTGCTTTTCCTATTCTAATCTCATTCCCAGAAGATTTAATTGCTTGAATAGGATCTCCGCCTCCCAAACCCCTTAAAAGTATACTTGTTCCATTTTTTACGTTTAGGGAATCCACCTCCGTTAAATTGAACAAAATTGTTGAATCAACGCCTGTATCAAGCAAAAAAGAGAGTTCCACTCCATTTATTTCTACTGGCACGATCACTAAATCATGGATGAGCTGAAAAGGCAGTTGAAAATGATTTTTATCATCGTCAATTTCAAACGCATTTTGTGCCGGAGATGAAATAAACAGAGCTAAAAAGAATATTATGGAGCTAATAGCTTTTCCCAAATTTTTAAAAATTAGTTCTTTAAATATCCGAAAATCCTTTTACATAAGATGTTTTTAAGCAGATTATGTGCTTAAAATTTTGCATTTTTGCACTGAAAAAGAAAATCATTTAAATTATGCCTAAAATTTCAGTAAAAGGTAGTTCCATGCCCGAATCTCCCATACGAAAATTAGCTCCGTATGCAGAAGCAGCAACCAAAAAAGGACGAAAAATATATCAATTAAATATTGGTCAGCCGGATATTAAAACCCCAAAGCAAGCTTTAGATGCGGTAAGAAACCACGACATAGAGGTTTTATCTTACAGTCACTCTGCTGGTTTTGATAGCTATCGGAAAAAATTGGCTGCCTATTATAGCAAAAGAAATATCCCGATAAATGGGGAAGAAATAATTATTACAACCGGTGGTTCGGAAGCCTTGTTATTTGCAATGGGAAGCATCACCGATATCGGGGACGAAATAATTATTCCGGAACCTTTTTATGCAAACTATAACGGGTTTGCTACCGCCTCTGGAGTCAAAATTGTTCCGGTAGAATCTAAGATTGAAACAAATTTCGAGCTTCCTCCCATAAAAGAATTCGAAAAACTGATTACTCCCAAAACAAAAGCTATTTTAATTTGTAACCCGGGAAATCCAACGGGATATTTGTATACGGAAGAAGAGATCAAACAATTGGCTGAGATTGCCATTAAGTATGATATCTTTTTGGTGGCAGATGAAGTTTATCGGGAATTCGCATATGATGGAGCACAACATTTTTCTATTATGAGTATCCCAAGATTGGAGAATAATGCCATTATGATAGATTCTGTTTCAAAACGATACAGCATGTGCGGTGCCCGCATTGGATGCCTCGTTTCCAAGAATAAAGAGGTGATCGCTACCGCGATGAAATTCGCACAGGCAAGGTTAAGTCCACCAACATTTGCACAAATTGCAAGTGAAGCGGCTTTAAGCACTCCTCAAAGTTATTTTGATGATGTGATTGATGAATACACCTCACGAAGAAATTTATTGGTTTCGGGTTTAGAAGCTATAAAAGGAGTAACTGTTGCACGCCCTAGTGGCGCTTTTTACTGCATTGCCGCATTACCCGTTAAAAATGCCGATGATTTTGCAAAATGGCTGTTAGAAGAATTTCAGTTGGATAATGAAACGGTGATGGTAGCTCCTGCCGCTGGATTTTATTCCACTCCCAATACAGGTTTAAACCAGGTGAGATTAGCCTACGTTCTCAAAAAAGAAGATTTGAAAAGGGCGCTGGTTCTTTTAAAAGAAGCCTTAAAAGTATATAACAAATAATGAAGGTTTTTCAGAACAGTTCATTAAAATCCTATAACACATTTGGAATAGATGTAAAGGCCGAACGTTTTGTTTCGGTTAGCAGTCTGGATGAACTCAAATCTGTTTTAACGGGCAACTATGCCGAAGAACTTTTTGTTTTAGGTGGAGGCAGTAATATGTTGCTCACGCAAGACATAACTGCCACTGTACTTCATATTAATCTCAAGGGAATTAAAGTAGTACAGGAAACTGAAGACTTCGCTTATATTCAGGCCAATGCAGGAGAAAACTGGCACGAATTCGTACTGTGGACCCTTGCTCAAGATTATGGTGGACTGGAGAATCTTTCCCTAATCCCTGGAAATATTGGTTCTTCACCTATTCAAAATATTGGTGCTTATGGGGTAGAGCTCAAAGACCATTTTGTTTCCTGTGAGGGCATCGATATTCAAACAATTGAAATGACGAATTTTAATGCTGAAGAATGTAATTTCGGCTATAGAAATTCGAT
>JBDNHN010000131.1:0-3052 GCA_041688725.1 Gillisia sp. | reverse complement strand
TGGTTCTTGGTACTTGAAAAAATCAAGAACTCAACCAGTAAAATGGCGACAGTTGCAGCCTTTGCCTTTGCTTCAAATAGCGCATGGTACGAGTACAAACAACAACTATTCAATATGCTAATTAGAACTTAGCCAAATTTTTTAAATAATTAATGGAGTTGGGACCTTCATTAAACATGAGGTCCAGCATGGAAAGGTTGGGAAGGAAGCCCTGTTTTTCCATAAAAACCTGGTTGTATTCGGGAATTTCGATTTGTATTTTTGAATTGATAAGCTCTCGTTTATCAATGGTGTTTTTAGGTTCTTGAATATATTCTGAAGTTTTATCAAAATCTATATTCAACTGAAGGCACCCGCATATCACTTCAAAACAGGAGTAATTAAAATCCATCAGGTACTTAAACTCTTTTTGGTAGAGCGGTGCAAGTTCATCTTCATAATACTCAAAAAAGGGAGAAGTTTGATAAGCCGTTTTTAAGGATCTCCAATGTTGTTTTTGCCATTTATATTCAGGATCTATTTGCACATCCTTATATTTCTGATGCTGTTTAGGATTGGATTTTGGCAGGTGTTTTATAGGAATGTTCAGCAGTAATTTCCCGTTGGTATCATAAATAAACATCCGGTTTCTGTAGGTTTGTTTTTGGTAGTTCTCTTCATTTTCAAATCTTATTAATGCGGGTTTCACCAATTCCCTAAAATGAGAAATGGGACCGAAATAAGGAAGGGACAATAAAATTTCCTGCATGATAAACTTTAATTGAAATAGTTCTAATTTATAAGCTTGAAGAAAAAATAACCTCTTTAACAGCAAAGTTCGCAAAGCTATAAAATACGATAACCGCTTTATTATGAATCCGGGTTCTCTTGAGCGCCTAAAATAATTTAGGCTTCAATCTTTACGGGTGATATTCAAGACGCCAAATTTTTGCTCGAGATTTAAAAAATATGAGCTTGTAAATTATGAATCTCTTCTTTTTTTGAAGAAATTAAATCCTATCAGCAATACAACTCCAATAAGGAAATAAGGCAAATAAGAGACCGGTTCACTGTTTCCGCTAACGGTAGTGAACAATCTTTCCCATCTTATTTTATTCATAATCCCGTTTCCGTTGGCATCCCAACTCATCCACAGAAATACGGGTTTTCCCACCACGTGATTTTCAGGGACGTAACCAAAATAACGGCTGTCAAGACTGTTGTGTCGGTTGTCACCCATCATCCAGTAATAATTCTGTTTAAAGGTGTAGGAATTGATGGGAGTGCCATTTAGCAATACCTGAGTACCGTTCACACTAATTTTATTTGTATTTCCCATTTCAGAACCTTCATAAACCTCTATTATACGTTTGTAAAAAGGAAGCGATTCTAAGGTAAGTGGAGTAGTGGCTCCTTTTTTTGGAATAAAAATGGGTCCGTAGTTGTCTTTATTCCAGGAAAGCATATCCGAATTTGGAAAAACTCCGGACTCTTTTACTCCTGCCGAATCAATATTACGCTTTATAGAAAGGACATTCGGATGGTTTTTGAACTTTTCATAAGCATCTTCCGTCAGGTTAATTCTAAAGGAATTCGTGTTCGCGTTGTACCCGTAAGGATCGGTAATATCATAGCGTTCATATAAATAATGTGGATCAAAGGCCTGACCTTTGGTTGTGCCCGTATAGGAATATTGCACTTTGGAGCGACCCGGCAATTTCAATGGCTGTGAATTTATATGAACCTTTCCGTTTATGATCTCCAGGGTGTCTCCGGAAATCGCGACGGCGCGCTTTACATAATTGGTTTTTTTATCGATAGGTTTGTAGTAATACTTATCAGTGTAATACATATTCATCATTGTATCAACCGGCCAGTTGAACACAACAATGTCTGAGCGCTCAATATTTTCAAAACCGGGAAGCCTGAAATATGGAATTTGCGGTTTTTCCAAATAAGATTTTATCCCCAAAACCGGAATGGTATCATGTACCATAGGAAAAGCAACAGCGGTAAGCGGAGTTCGCGCGCCGTAATGAAACTTGCTCACAAACAGAAAATCCCCTACCAACAATGTTTTTTCAAGAGAAGATGTAGGAATTGTAAAGGGCTGAATTAAATAGGTATGTACCAAAGTGGCGGCAATTATCGCGAATAAAATGGAACTTACCCATTCGCCCATGGCCGATCTAGGTGAAAGGCTCCTGTCTTCAATATAAGATGGGTTCAGAATATAATTTACGTAATAGATATATAAACCTAAAGTTACAATTGCCAGTATAGTCTCAAATCGGTTCGTCCTTCCGAAACTTCTGATGGTTTCTACCCAAACAACCGGGAACATAATAAGGTTCACTATTGGGATAAACAACAGAATGGTCCACCACCAGGGCCTGTTGATTATTTTCATTAAGATTACGGCATTATAAACAGGAATTGCGGCTTCCCAGGCTTTTCTGCCTGCTTTTACATAAAGTTTCCAGGTACCCAAAAAATGTATGAGTTGTATCAATAAGAAAAACAAGAACCATTGTGTGATTGTCATAGTAAAAACTTTTTACTGTTATAAGTGTGTTTATTGCTTAAAGCGTTACAAAAGATCAGCTTAAACCGGAAATTACATCTTTCATGTTGTACACGCCTATTTTATCTTTCAGCCATTCAGCGGCGATAATTGCTCCCAACGCAAATCCTTCTCTGGAATGCGCGGTATGTTTAATATCAATAGTATCTATTTCTGATTTATACGAAACAGTATGGGTTCCCGGAACATTGTCAATTCTTTTAGCATAGATCGGGATTTCATTTTCCTCTGCCTTATTAAGATGCCAGGCTTTTTTAGATGAATTACCTATGATTTGCTGCGCCAGACTTATGGCTGTTCCGCTGGGAGCGTCCAATTTTTGTGTATGATGAATTTCTTCTATCTCTACCGAATAATTGCTGAAAGCACTCATCATTTTAGCCAACTTCTCGTTCAGCCCAAAAAATAAATTAACTCCGATGCTGAAATTAGACGCATACAAAAATGCCGAATTTTCCTGTTCACATATCTTTACGGCCTTTTCATAAT
>JBDNHN010000602.1:0-3840 GCA_041688725.1 Gillisia sp. | reverse complement strand
GCATATTTATATGATTCCGATGGAAATAAATATATAGATTATATCAATTCCTGGGGTCCAATGATTTTGGGACATGCACATAAGCCGGTGGTGGATGCAGTAATTGAAAAGGCTAAAAAAGGAACTTCATTTGGAACTCCTACTGAGATTGAAACTAAGATCGCCGAGTTGGCGGTAAAAATGGTGCCGAATATCGATAAAATCCGGTTTGTGAATTCCGGAACCGAGGCTTGTATGAGCGCGGTAAGACTGGCGCGGGGATACACCAATAAGGAGAAGATCATCAAATTTGCGGGATGTTACCACGGGCATAGCGATTCCTTTTTAATCCAGGCCGGGAGTGGGGCCATCACTTTTGGAAGTCCGAACAGTCCGGGAGTTACACAGGGAACTGCTAAAGATACCTTACTCGCCAAATTCAACGATCTGGAGAGTGTGAAACAATTAATTGAAGCCAACAAGAATGAAATTTCCTGTATTATTTTAGAACCTGTTGCCGGAAATATGGGCTGTATTCCTCCACGAAACGGATTTTTGGGAGGCTTGCGCAGCCTTTGCGATCAAAATGACATTCTGCTTATCTTTGATGAGGTCATGACCGGGTTCAGGTTGGCCCCGGGTGGTGCTCAGGAGCGATTGGGCGTAAATGCCGATATTATTACTTTCGGAAAAGTGATAGGCGGAGGCTTGCCGGTGGGAGCCTTTGCTGCGAAAAGTGAAATCATGGATTATCTGTCTCCAATAGGGCCGGTTTACCAGGCGGGAACCCTGAGCGGAAATCCTCTGGCGATGGCCGCAGGACTTGCAATGTTGAATGAACTGGATCAAAACAGGCAAATTTTTGAGAGCCTCGATAAAAAAACAGCCTATTTGCATGCAGGGATAGGAAATGCTTTAAAATCCAATAATGTTAAGCATACTATTAACAGGATTGGATCTATGATGTCAGTTCATTTTACAGATCAGCCTGTAATTGATTTTGAATCGGCTGCAACCGGAAATCCCAATACCTTTAAGGAATTTTTTCACGGAATGCTGGACCACGGAATTTACCTTGCTCCAAGCTCATTTGAAACCTGGTTTATTACCGAAGCACTTTCTTATAAAGATTTGGATGACACCATAGCTGCGGTAGACAGTATCGCAAAAAAATTGTAAACCAAAAATTTCACAGGTTTCAAAAACCTCAAAGATCTTTACGGGTTTTTTTGTTTTTCGATACATCAGGCACCAGGTAGATTTTGCCTGGATCAGGATTTTGCCTGTCGCTTTATTGAGGATATTTACGTGGCGAATGGAGGTAACATGAGTATGTTCGCCAATAAAAGTTTGCATCAACAATTCATCATCCAAAAAAGCCTGTTGTTTATAATCAATTTCATGACGGACAACTAGCCAAAAATAGGATTCCAGAAATTCCTTACCTGCGCGGTTTTCCCAGTGAGCCTTGGCAATATCCTGGATCCATTGCACATATCGCACATTGTTTACGTGCTGTAACTCGTCAAGGTCCTCTTTGGTGACCTTGATCCCCATTTCGTATATTTCAGGAGTATAGTTCATTTTTTAACAATTTCAACTTCAAACAACTTATCCCAGTTTTTTCCGGTTACGTAAAGTTTTTTGGTGTTCGGGTTATATGCAATCCCGTTTAAAACATCCAGTTTGGGATGTTGGGTGACTTTGTCCCGCAGTCCATGAAAATCAATTAATCCTTCAATCGCTCCATTTTTGGGATTTATTATCGCAACTCCATCACGCTGATAGGTGTTGGCATAAATTTTTCCTTCAACCCATTCCAATTCGTTAAGTTGGGTAGAAATGCTTTTGTGGGTAGTAGGCTGGATATAGGATTCTTCCGCCATCGTTTTTCCATTGAGCACCCATATTTTTTCGGAGCCATCGCTTTTATAAAATTGCTTTCCGTTATTGCATAGTCCCCAGCCTTCTTTGCTTTGATTGAATTTAAACGTGCCTGTTTTTTCAAAGCTTTTAATATCATAGACCAGGCCTTCTCCTTCTTTCCAGGTAAGTTGGTAAATTTTACCGTTTAAAACAGATAGGCCTTCCCCAAAATAACGGTCGGCCAATTTTACGTTTTTAAAGACTTCCCCGGTTTCAAAATTTGTTTTCCGCAATAAGGAGCTTCCGTATTGTCCGGTGCTTTCATATAAAGTGTCATTGTAAAACTCCAGTCCCTGCGTGTAAGCTTCGCTGTCATGCGGATACGTGTTGATGACCTTGTAAGTGTAGATATCTGGTGGGGTATTGTTGAAGATTTTCACAACAATCTGTATTGTATCCGCTACTCCTTCAGAATAAACCAACGCCCGGATAGTTTGGTTCCCTAATTTTTGATCTTTAAGCTGAAGTTCAACCTCAGTTGCTCCAGGCTCGGTTTTCAGGGAATTGTTTTCAAAATAGAACAGGGTAGAGTCTATTTTTCTGTTTTTAGGATTCTTCAAGGCAATTTCAATGCTCTCTCCCAGCTGATATTCGGCCTTAGAATTGCTGATACTCAAAGAAAAATCACTTATTTTTTTATTTGAATTACTTCCGCAGGAAATAAGGACCAGATTTAATATTAACAGTAACAGGAGCTTAGCTTTTTTCATTTAAAGATTTGTTTTTGCTTTTGGCTAAATTAATTATTTCAACTTAAAAACTCTTGGAAAAAGCATCAAAGATTGTATATTTGCACCTGGCAAGTCCCACACAACTAGCTCCTGTTGAACTCCCCCAGGGCGGGAACGCAGCAAGGGTAAATGGTTGAGCAGTGTGATGTGGGTCGCTTGCCTTTTTTTTGTGTCTGATGTTTAAATTTTATTGCATCTTTGTGGCCATGAAAACAGATACTCCCCCTAAAGTTGTTCTTATTACCGGCGGTTCTTCAGGAATCGGAAAATCCATAGGTGAATTCCTTAAAGATAGAGGTTTCAAGGTATATGGAACCAGCAGAAATCCATCCAAAACCACAAATAATATCTTCCCTATCATAGCGCTGGATGTCACTAAAAATGATACTATTCAGACTGCCATTTCTGAAATAATTGAAACTGAAGGCCGAATTGATATTCTTATTAATAATGCCGGAATCGGAATTACGGGCCCTTTAGAGGAAACTCCCGATTCTGAAATTAAAAAAGCTTTTGATACCAACTATTTCGGCCCATTAAATGTGATCAAGGCAGTTTTGCCGTTTATGCGCAAACAAGGCGAAGGTTTGATAATTAACATCACTTCTATTGCCGGTTATATGGGATTGCCTTACAGGGGGATTTATTCGGCAACAAAAGGAGCTTTAGAAATTACCACAGAGGCTTTTAGAATGGAATTAAGGGAATTTAATATTAAAATGACCAATGTGGCCCCGGGAGATTTTGCGACCAATATTGCTGCCGGCCGTTATCACGCCCCGGTTTTGGAAGATTCTCCTTATAAAAAAGCCTATAAGAACACGTTGGAGCTTATGAACAAGCATGTGGATGAAGGAAATGATCCTTTATTGATGGCTAAAGCTGTTTTTAAAATTATTAAGAAGGGAAATCCCAGAGGTCATTACAGAATAGGGGAGCCACTTCAAAAATTTTCGGTTGTTCTGAAACGTATTTTACCGGATAAAATTTATGAGAAAATATTGCTGAAGCATTATAAGTTGTAATTTTGCGCCTCAGCTTAGAAAATTCAGGTTTTTAGACAGAAGGATTTTCTCAGAAAACATTTAAAAAAGTACACTAAACAAAGCATTATGAAATTTTTTATCGATACTGCAAATCTTGATCAAATTAAAGAAGCCCAGGATTTGGGGATTTTGGACGGGGTTACCACCAATCCTTCGCT
>JBDNHN010000130.1:0-22758 GCA_041688725.1 Gillisia sp. | reverse complement strand
TAAAGATCAGGAGTTTAAATAAAAATGCTTTATTTTTATTTAATGCAGGAGGAGTTTCTTCATTATATCTGGAAATTTAAAAAGTTCGATTTTGGCAAGGCCAAAACCATTTCCAATTTGCCTATTGTCTTAATTGATACCGGTACGCCAAACCTGAATTCCGGGCCAGATTTCTTTAATGCAAAAATGAAAATCGGAGATCAATTATGGGCGGGGAATGTTGAGATCCATTTAAAGTCTTCAGACTGGTATTTGCATCGTCATGAAACCAATCCAGATTATGACAATGTGATCTTACATGTGGTATGGCAGGATGATGTGGAGATTTACAGAAAGGACAATACTCCAATTCCCACACTTGAGCTGTGGAAATTGGTTCCGGAGATAACCATGCAGAATTACAGGAATTTACTTACTGCACCAAACGATAAATATATTAATTGTGAAAAGGATTTTCCGAAATTTGATGATTTCGACCTGAACAACTGGCTGGAACGGCTCTATTTTGAAAGGCTGGAACAGAAGGCGGATGTTATATTGGATTTGCTGAAAAATTCTGAAAATAATTGGGAGGAAGTACTTTTTAAATTGCTTTCTAAAAATTTTGGACTTAATGTAAATGGGGACGCATTTTTAGGAATGGCGCAAAGTTTTGATTTTAAGATCCTTCAAAAATCTGCAGGTTCACAACTTCAATTGGAATCACTTTTCTTTGGGCAATCTGGTTTGCTTGAAATGAAGACGGAGAATGTTTATCAGAATAAATTGAAAAAGGAGTATAGTTTTTTAAAACGCAAATTTCAGTTGGAGAATACGTATGTTGAACGGGCAAAATTTTTTAGGTTACGGCCGGATAATTTTCCAAGTATACGACTTTCTCAACTTGCTTCTCTATATCAAAAAGTTCCTCGTTTGTTTTCCGAAATCATAATGGCCCGGAACAAATTGCAGATTTATCAAATTTTTAAAGTAGAAGCTTCTCAATTTTGGCGCACACATTATTCTTTCGAGAAATCGCATTCGGCAAGAAACAAAGCGCTTACAGAGAGTTTTATAGATTTAATTATCGTTAACACTATTGTACCCCTTCAGTTCTGTTACTTCAAAAAAATGGGTGCAGGAGATATTTCCAATCTGCTTAATTTAATTGAAGAGGTTAAAGCCGAAAACAATTCCATTGTAACTGCTTATAATAAAATCAGGCCCAAAACAGCCCTCAACGCTTTGCAATCACAGGGCTTACTTCATTTAAAAAATCAGTATTGCGATAAAAATGCCTGTCTGGATTGTAATTTAGGTGTAAAACTGATTCAGGGAAGTATATAATATGGTTATATTTGGAATATGTTAAAGCTAATTTATTCCATACGGCACTTTTTTGAACGCAACGGCTTCTATGTTTCTTCACGTCTGGCCGATAAAATTGGGATGAGGGCAAAAAGCATCCGTTTATTTTTTATATATCTTTCATTTGCGACTTTAGGAATGGGGTTTGCAATTTATCTTACGCTGGCCTTTTGGTTAAAAATCAAAGATCTGGTTTACACCAAACGGACTTCGGTTTTTGATTTATGAAAAATCTATTTCGTTCAAAATTATACGGCGCACTACTTGTTCTTCTTTTAATTTTTATTATTGGAGTGTTTGGTTTTAAAGTTCTATCCGAATTATCCCTGATAGACGCCATCTATATGACGGTTATTACCATTACAACTGTGGGCTATGGAGAAGTAAGACCGCTTGGACCTCTTGAAAAAATTTTCACGTCCCTATTTATAATTTTGAGTTTCTTTACTTTGGGATATGTCATTTCGGTTTTTACAGAATATATGTTAAGTAAAAGCAATATTGGTAACTTAAGAAAAAACAGAGTGCAGAAAAAAGTAGATACCTTGAAAGACCATGTCATAGTTTGTGGCTTTGGCAGAAACGGTAAACAAGCCGCCCAAAAATTACTTGATTACAAAGAGCCATTTGTTATTATTGAAAAGGATGAAAGCGTTGTAGAACGTATTTCTGATGACAATATGCTGATAATATTCGGGAATGCCAATGAGGATGAGATATTGATAAAAGCGGGAATCGAAAGAGCCCGAAGCATAATTTGCGCTTTGCCAAGTGATGCGGATAATTTATTTATTGTGCTGTCTGCGCGACAAATTAATGGAAAATTAAAGATAATAAGTCGTGCGACAGAGGAAACGAGTTCCCGGAAACTGAAGCTGGCAGGTGCAGATAATGTGATAATGCCGGATAAAATAGGGGGAGATCATATGGCATCCTTGGTAGTTGTTCCAGATTTGGTGGAATTTTTGGATAATTTGACTGTTTCAGGGGTAGAAGACAGTATTAATGTGGAACAGATTCCTTTTGAAAAAATATGTACCGATGGAGAAGAACTTGCGATCATGGATTTGGATTTACGAAGAAAAACAGGATGCTCTATCATAGGCTATAAGTCTCCTAACGGTGAATACATTGTTAATCCAGAGCCTTCTCTTATACTTAATAAGGATTCCAAATTAATCCTTATTGGCAGGCCATACCAAATTGAAAAACTGAAAGAGTTTTATAATGTTTAATAAATATTTAACATTTTAACTCTATAAAATTTGAATAAGCCTATTTTTTTACTTTCTTGCTTCGCATTAAAAAAAGCTTCAACTAACTATTAAATACACTTTATGAGAAAGTACATACTTTCAGCATTATTTGCATTTTCGTTATTTTCATTATATGCCCAGGATCTTCAAATAAAGGCAAATATTGGAAATCCCTCCAATTTAATTAACGATGGTTTTATAGATTTAGAAATTGAAGGGGGAACCCCTCCTTATATTTACAAATGGGACAATCAATCTACTCCATTAACTTCTGCCCGTTCGGAAGGATTGGCCGAAGGAGTTCCGTATTCCGTTGTGGTAACCGATTCAAAAGGACTAACAGCTAAAGGAACTTATAAGGTAGAGGCGGAAGCTATTACCGAACATTTTAACGGCGCATTTAAACCCATGGTGGCACAAATGGAAAAAGTGTTGTTCTGGGATCTTTTTACCGCCATTGGAATTTATGATCCGGTTGTTTATGCCGATATTAAGAATGTTCCCACTCCGGGTTGGGAGGCAGGTGTTCAGGATCGTTTTTTACTAAAAAAATGGTTAAAACCTGAAAACTCCAGAGTTGAAGAAGGCGATTTAATAGCCACTGTAGAATCGGATAAAGGAGAAGACCTAAATGTTTATGCGAATGCTCCGGGGATCTTGAGCTATTTGGCACAGGAAGGAGAGGTTATTTATGACTACAAAAATGAAGAAGATGTTATTATACGGGGGGCACATAACCTTGCTAAAATTGTTTATGATGAAAAGGTTGCTTTAAAGCATCCCAATGGAGATCTTATAAAGAAAAACATTCCGTTTATAGTGGTGTGGCTTTTATTTGGCGCCTTGTTTTTTACAATTAGAATGGGCTTTATAAATTTCAGGGGATTTAAACATTCCTTACAATTGGCCAGTGGTAAATATGACGATCCGGATGCACCGGGTCAAATCACGCATTTCCAGGGTTTGGCAACTGCGCTTTCCGGAACCGTAGGTTTAGGGAATATTGCCGGGGTTGCTGTGGCTATATCCCTGGGTGGTGCAGGAGCTACTTTTTGGATGATCTTAGCCGGTTTGGTGGGGATGTCCTCAAAATTTGTAGAATGTACCCTTGGCGTAAAATATAGATTTATAAATAGTGAAGGCCGTGTATTTGGTGGCCCTATGAATTATTTGCGATACGGTCTGGAAAAAAGAAATCAAAAAGGCCTGGGTAAAGTACTTGCTGCGGTATTTTCGGTTCTGGCTATTGGAGCCTCCTTTGGGGGAGGAAATATGTTTCAGTCAAATCAGGCTTTTGAACAATTACAAGGGCAATTTCCATTTCTGGTAGGAAACGGATTTTATTTTGGATTAGTTACAGCTGTTTTAGTAGGGATTGTAATTATTGGAGGTATCAACAGCATTGCAAAAGTGACAGAAAAGATTGTCCCTATTATGGCCGGGATCTATATATTAGGTTGCTTAACTGTAATATTTATAAATATCGAAAACATTTTACCTGCACTAAATGCGATTTATGACGGGGCATTTAATTCTTCTGCTCTTAAAGGAGGAATTATTGGGGTGTTGATTGTAGGTTTCCAACGAGCCGCCTTCTCCAACGAAGCAGGAGTAGGGTCTGCTGCAATTGCCCACAGTGCGTCAAAAACCAATCATCCGCCTGCTGAAGGTTTTGTGGCTTTATTAGGGCCATTTATTGATACCGTGGTTGTTTGTACTCTTACTGCGTTGGTGCTTATTTTTACAGGGATGCATGAAGTTGTAGGAATGGCTGGAACGCAATTAACCTCTGATGCTTTTGGAAGCGTGGTTTCCTGGTTTCCTTATGTATTGACCGCCGCTGTATTTTTATTCGCCTTTTCTACCATGATCTCATGGTCCTATTACGGGATGAGAGCCTGGACTTATTTATTCGGAAAAAGCAAAAGATCTGAAATAATATATAAAGTGATGTTTCTGATATTTGTAGTGATCGGAGCTTCCGTAAGCCTTGGTGCCGTGTTGGATTTTTCAGATATGATGATCCTTGCGATGTCCTTTCCTAATATTATAGGTCTATACATTATGTCCGGAGAAGTTAGAAATGACTTACGGGATTATATGAAAAAGTTGAAAGCGGGAGAACTTTATATGAAAGCCGTAGAAGTAAAAGGGAAATAATGAATTAAGACCATGATGAAATTTAAATCCCATTTTGTTTTCAATAGAAGTCAACAAATTGGGATTTTTTTATTGGTCGTAATTATTGTAGTTCTTCAGTTGGTTTATCATTTTGTCGATCTTTCTAAAAGTAATATCCCTACCGGGCTCAATGAGCAGGATCTCACCCTGTTCCAAAAGAAAATTGATTCTGTAAAACTGGCTGACTCGGCTGTTAAAACAGTTAAAATATTTCCTTTTAATCCAAATTTAATTACAGATTATAAAGGATATACCCTGGGGATGTCACCCGAGGAAATTGACAGGTTGCACGCCTACAGAGCCCTGGATAAATGGGTCAATTCTTCAGAAGAATTTCAACAGATCACAAAAATTTCAGATTCCCTGTTTCAAAAGATCTCCCCTTTTTTTAAGTTTCCGGATTGGGTTACTTCCAAAAATTCGTCAGCCAGACTGAAAATATCAAATTCTGTAAAAATAGCTTTTGAAGATAAAATTGATTTGAATACTGCTACCGCCGAAGATTTGATGATGTTAAAAGGTATTGGGGAAGTGCTCTCTGGAAGGATTGTGAATTACAGGAATAAAATTGGAGGCTTTCTCGATGATCTTCAGCTTAAAGATATTTATGGATTAAATTATGAATTGAGAGAGGAAATTCAATCTTATTATACGGTGAAATCCCCACCGGAGATCAAAATCATCAGTATAAACCAAGCGAGCGTAATAGAACTTAGCGGCATACCCTATATTAATTATGAATTGGCGCGAGAAATTGTCAATTACCGGTTGTTGCATGAAAAGATTAGCAGTTTTGAAGAATTGGCAAAAATTAAGGAGTTTCCTTCAGAAAAAATAGAGAGGATTGCATTATATTTGTCCGTAGAATAGAGATTTAAAGGATTGGTGAAAATTCTTGCACATTTAGCATTTCACCGGTAAGGCTTTTAAACAGTGAGTTGAAAAACACTTGCTTGAAAATATATTAAAGTAATCTTTTAAAAAATTCTCTAAAACTCCAATAAAAACATCTTAGATTTTACTTTATGAACGATATGTATTTTACAGAAGAACATCAACTTTTCCGAAAAAGTTTTCAGGATTTTTTACAAAAAGAGGTTGTGCCTCATATAGATAAATGGGAAAAAACAGGAACCATAGAGCGCTTTATTTGGAAGAAATTTGGTGATATGGGATATTTTGGCTTGATCTATCCTGAAAAATTTGGTGGATTAAACCTCGATTTGTTCTATACAGTTATTTTCCTTGAAGAACTGCAAAAAATCAATTCCGGTGGCTTTGCTGCAGCAATGTGGGCGCATTCTTATTTAGCAATGACCCATTTAAATGTCGAAGGAAATGATGAGATAAAACAGAAATATTTGGCGCCCAGTATTTCAGGAGAAAAAATAGGTTGTTTGTGTATTACCGAACCTTTTGGGGGATCGGATGTGGCAGGAATGAAAAGTACTGCTGTCAAAAAGGGTGATAAATATATTTTAAATGGGTCAAAGACCTTTATAACCAATGGTATTTATTCTGATTACCTGGTAATAGCAGCCAAAACAGCTCCGGAAAAAGGCAATAAAGGGATGAGTATATTTGTAGTAGACAGGGATACTCCCGGTATTTCTGCGACAAAATTAGATAAACTTGGTTGGAGGGCTTCTGATACTGCAGAGATCGCTTTTGACAACGTAGAGATTCCTGTTCAAAATTTGATGGGGGAGGAAAACGCCGGCTTTTCTTATATTATGCAACACTTCGCATTGGAACGTTTGATTATGGGCGTTAATGCACATGCACGAGCTGAATTTGCTTTAGAATACACTATCAATTATATGTCGGAAAGGGTTGCATTTGGCAAAACACTCGATAAATTTCAGGCATTAAGACATTCTATTGCCGATATGGCCAGTGAGATGGAAATGTGTAAGGAATTCAATTACACCATCGTTAAACGGATGATCAATGGGGTATATGTTGTAAAAGAAGCAAGCATGGCAAAACTATTATCTACCAAAATGGCAGATGAGGTAATCAATAAATGTTTGCAGTTTTTAGGAGGTTATGGGTATATGGAAGATTACCCGCTGGCGCGTCTGCTTCGCGATAGCCGTTTGGGGCCAATTGGCGGTGGCACCTCTGAAATCCTCAGGGAAATTATAGCAAAAATGGTTATAGATAAGAAAGAATACCAGGCTAAAGCCAAGTAAACTAAATTGTTACAGGTTTTAAACTAAAAAATAAATATTATTTTTGAATAAAGGTTGCGAGGTAGTTGAATTGAATTATCTTTGCGCCTTAATATTAATGAAAGGAGGTGACACTATGTTAATTATACCAATTAAAGACGGAGAAAATATCGATAGAGCGCTAAAGCGTTTTAAGCGTAAATTTGATAGAACAGGGACAATGCGTCAGTTGAGAAGCAGACAGGCTTTCTTGAAGCCATCTGTTACAAACAGAGCTCAAATGCAAAAAGCAGCATATATCCAAAATTTAAGGGATCAGGAAGAAATTTAATTTCTGGAACAAGATGGTGGTTTTTGCCATTTTTTAAAGGAATTTATTTTTACCGTTTGAAGGTTTTTAATCTAAAATTTAGAGGTAAAACAAGATCCTAATTTAGCCCAACTTTAAGGGTGTTAAAAAAAGTTACTGTTGGTAAGTTAAAGTTTTATAACTTTGACTTACCAACAGTTTTTTTATGTCTATAAGTCACTTCCTTGATTATCTTTTACTCGAAAAAAAATATTCCGTCAATACGGTAACAGCTTACGAAGCCGATTTGCATTCGTTTACAGAATTTGTTGAGAAAGAATTTCAGCAGGAGAGCCTGGTCCTTATCAATTACCATCAAATCAGAAACTGGATACTTGTTCTTGTGAATTCAGGTTTGACCAACAGAAGCATAAACAGAAAAATATCTTCTCTAAAAGCTTACTATAAATTTCTTCTTAGCACAGGGCAGATTGATTTAAACCCACTGGCTGCACATAAGGCTTTAAAAACAAAAGAAAACATTCAGGTTCCTTTTTCAGAAAGTGAAGTCGCAGAAGTTTTAAACGAGTTGGATCCGGATAGTTTTAAAAACACCAGGGATATGGCCATTATCCTTATGTTTTATGCAACCGGGGTAAGGCGTGCAGAATTAATTGGGATTAAATTGCAGGATCTCAATTTAAACAAAAAGTTGCTCAAAGTGCTAGGCAAAAGAAACAAGGAGAGATTTGTGCCTTTGCTTCCAGAATTATGCAATTTGTTGAAACAGTATTTGCAGTATAGAAAGGAAATCGTGCAAATAGAAACCCCTTGGTTATTTCTTACCAAAAAAGGCGTTAAATTATATGAAACTCTTGTTTATAGAATTATAAATAATTACTTTGCTACAGCATCCAATAAGGTGAAAAAAAGCCCGCATATCTTACGACATTCTTTTGCTACCCATTTGTTAAACCAGGGAGCAGATTTAAATGCTGTAAAGGAGTTATTAGGGCATTCAAGTTTGGCGTCCACTCAAGTTTATACGCATAACAGCATCGCAGATTTAAGTAAAGTGTATAACAAAGCGCACCCCCGACAATCAAAGAAGTGATTTTAAATTAGTGTTTAACTTAATATTTTAGATGATGAAAGTAAATGTGCAATCAGTGAATTTTAATGTAGACGAAAAATTAATCGATTTCATTCAGGCAAGATTGGATAAATTGGAACATTATTACGATAAGATAATTTATGCGGATGTTTTTTTAAAATTGCAAAATACCAGCGATAAGGAAAATAAAATTGCAGAAATATTGTTGAGCATTCCCGGTGGGGACTTAATGGTGAAAAAGACCTGTAGAAAGTTTGAAGAATGTGTAGATGAGTGTATTGGTTCATTACAGCGCCAAATCATCAAGAAAAAGGATAAATTAAAAACTCAGGTTTAGCAATATTTTTTTACATATTTGTTTTGTGAAATAAATAATTTGTATACATTTGCAGTCCGTTAGAAATAGCGGACTTTTTTATGCTAAAAAAGTAGTAAAACGCCGATGTAGCTCAGCTGGCTAGAGCAGCTGATTTGTAATCAGCAGGTCGTGGGTTCGAGTCCCTCCATCGGCTCTTGAAATTTTGAGAAATTAGTTTTGGTGAAGTTGTTGAATTAGTTTAGATTTGCACCTTCAAAAAACCAGGCTATTTGTTTAAAGTAGTTCTGTGAAATATTGAAAATGTTTTTTTAATTGGGGAGATACTCAAGCGGCCAACGAGGGCAGACTGTAAATCTGCTGACTACGTCTTCGCAGGTTCGAATCCTGCTCTCCCCACAGAAAAATTGAAATTTAAAATTTCAATTACCAACATCCAATTTTGGAATTTGTGTTTCGGAATCTGGAATAAAAAAAGAATGCGAAAGTAGCTCAGTTGGTAGAGCGTCAGCCTTCCAAGCTGAATGTCGCCGGTTCGAACCCGGTCTTTCGCTCAAAAGGTAAACAGTTGTTTGAAAGCGGTTGTTTCTTTTCTCTCCATAAAGTGCGAACTTATTGGAGATAACCTTTTTTGCCGACGTAGCTCAGGGGTAGAGCGTTTCCTTGGTAAGGAAGAGGTCACGAGTTCAATTCTCGTCGTTGGCTCTTAATTTTGTATAAAATTGAACACTAATATATAACTAAGATTAAATAAATTATTAATTATGGCAAAGGAAACTTTTGATCGTTCCAAACCTCACTTAAACGTTGGCACGATAGGACACGTAGATCACGGGAAAACCACTTTAACTGCAGCGATTACTAAGGTGATGGCTGATGCTGGGTTTTCACAAGCTATGTCTTTTGATCAAATCGACAACGCACCGGAAGAAAAAGAAAGAGGTATTACAATTAACTCTTCACACGTAGAGTATTCAACTGAGCTACGTCATTATGCACACGTAGATTGTCCAGGTCACGCCGATTATGTTAAGAACATGGTTACCGGTGCTGCACAAATGGATGGTGCAATATTGGTTGTTGCGGCTACAGATGGTCCAATGCCACAAACTCGCGAGCACATTCTTTTGGGACGTCAGGTAGGTATTCCAAGAATGGTTGTATTCATGAATAAAGTGGATATGGTTGATGATGAAGAGCTTCTTGAGTTGGTAGAAATGGAAATAAGAGAATTATTGTCCTTCTACGAATATGATGGAGATAATGCTCCCGTTATTCAAGGATCTGCTCTTGGTGCCTTAAATGGTGAACAGAAATGGGTTGATTCTGTTCTTGAATTAATGCGAGCAGTAGATAGTTGGATTGAATTGCCAAAGCGCGATATAGATAAACCATTCCTTATGCCTGTTGAAGATGTTTTCTCAATAACAGGTCGTGGTACTGTAGCAACCGGAAGAATTGAAACCGGAATTGCTAATACCGGAGATCCTGTTGAGATTATTGGTATGGGTGCCGGAAAATTAACTTCAGTTGTAACTGGTGTTGAGATGTTCCGTAAGATATTGAACAGAGGTGAAGCAGGAGATAACGTTGGGTTGTTATTGAGAGGTATTGAAAAATCTCAAATTACCCGTGGTATGGTTATCGTAAAACCGGGATCTGTAACTCCTCACGCCAAGTTTAAAGCAGAGGTTTATATCCTTAAGAAAGAAGAAGGTGGACGTCACACTCCATTTCACAACAACTATCGTCCTCAGTTCTATGTTAGAACGACAGATGTTACTGGTACAATTAATTTGCCAGAAGGTGTAGAAATGGTTATGCCTGGAGATAACTTAACTATCCACGTTGAATTACTTCAACCAATTGCGTTGAGCGTAGGTTTACGTTTTGCTATCCGTGAAGGTGGTAGAACAGTTGGTGCTGGTCAGGTTACTGAGATTTTAGACTAACTTATAATAAAACAAGTATATAGGTGCCCTGCTTTTTGCCGGGTACCTTAACTTATTTATATTAAATTAACAAATGGGTTTTAGCTTATCCTGATATAAACCTCAGGAAATAGGGCGCCCAACATACGGGTTTAGCTCAGTTGGTAGAGCACTGGTCTCCAAAACCAGGTGTCGTGAGTTCGAGTCTCCCAACCCGTGCAAATAGAAAAATCAATGGCAGGAATCGTTAATTTTGTTTCAGAGTCTTATAACGAGTTAAGAAATCACGTTACATGGACAAGTTGGCCGGAAGCTCAAAGGCTGACAATAGTTGTGGTAGTTTTTTCAATTACGTTTTCTTTGGCTATTTGGGGTGTAGACACAGTGTTTAGCTCGGTTATTGAAAGTTATTTTGAATGGATTAAATCTTAAATTTAAGGCTATGGCTGAAGTGAA
Organism: Gillisia sp.; assembly: GCA_041688725.1. GTDB lineage: Bacteria > Bacteroidota > Bacteroidia > Flavobacteriales > Flavobacteriaceae > Gillisia. The sequence continues at coordinate 11,694 of JBDNHN010000130.1, read as the reverse complement.
GGATAAGAAATGGTATGTGATTCGTGCTGTAAGCGGTGCTGAAAATAAGATTAAAGAATATATTGAGAAAGAGGTAGCACATTTTGGCCTTGAAGAATATGTGGGTGAGGTTTTAGTGCCTACAGAAAAGGTGATGCAAGTTAGAAACGGAAAAAAGGTTTCTAAAGAACGTGTTTATTTCCCTGGATACATTATGGTCTTAGCCAACTTGGGAGGAGAAATACCGCATATTATTAAATCTATTAACGGGGTTATAGGTTTTCTTGGAGAAACCAAAGGAGGCGAGCCTGTTCCCCTAAGAAGGGCAGAAGTTAACCGCATGTTAGGGAAGGTAGACGAGTTGTCCATCCAAGCAGACAACGTAGCTATCCCTTTTAACATTGGAGAAACTATTAAGGTAATTGATGGACCCTTCAACGGATTTAACGGTACTGTTGAGAAAATTAATGAAGAAAAACGTAAGCTTGAAGTTATGGTGAAAATTTTCGGAAGGAAAACTCCTCTGGAATTGAGCTATATGCAAGTTGAAAAAGTATAAGAACAATAACTGTTACATATATTTTGATAGTTTTTACGGCTTCCAATCTTAAAACTATCACTTAAAAATTATAAAAATGGCTAAAGAAATAAGTAAAGTTGTTAAACTACAAGTTCGCGGAGGTGCTGCTAACCCATCACCACCAGTTGGACCTGCTTTAGGTGCTGCCGGGGTAAATATCATGGAGTTTTGTAAGCAGTTTAATGCTAGGACTCAGGATAAACAAGGTAAATTATTACCTGCTCATATTACAGTATATAAAGACAAGTCTTTCGATTTTGTAATTAAAACTCCACCGGCTGCAGTACAATTATTAGAAGCAGTAAAAGCAAAAAAAGGATCGGGTGAGCCTAATCGTAAAAAAATTGCCAGTGTTTCTTGGGATCAAGTCAAAGCAATTGCCGAAGATAAAATGCAGGATTTGAATGCATTTACAATAGAATCGGCTATGAAGATGGTTGCGGGAACAGCTCGCTCTATGGGTGTAACTGTTAAAGGGCAAGCGCCGTTTTAATCCAAAATAGAAATTAAAAATGGCAAAATTAACTAAAAAGCAAAAAGAATCCAGTTCCAAAATTGAAAGCGGAAGGGTGTATTCTGTATCTGAGGCTTCTTCCTTAATAAAGGAAATTTCCAATGAAAATTTTGATGCTTCTGTAGATATTGCAGTTCGTTTAAATGTAGATCCACGTAAAGCTAATCAAATGGTTAGGGGCGTTGTTACCTTGCCACACGGTACAGGAAAGGACGTTAAAGTGTTGGCTTTGGTTACTCCGGATAAGGAAGAAGAAGCTAAACAAGCTGGTGCAGATTATGTAGGTCTTGATGAATACCTTGGTAAGATCAAGGCTGGTTGGACAGATGTAGATGTGATAATCACCATGCCAAGTGTTATGGGGAAATTAGGACCTTTAGGTAGAATATTAGGACCAAGAGGATTAATGCCTAACCCAAAAACCGGAACAGTGACCATGGACGTTGCAAAAGCAGTAACCGAAGTGAAAGCTGGGAAAATCGACTTTAAAGTAGATAAAACCGGAATTGTACATGCGGGGATAGGAAAAGCATCTTTTGATGCTGAGAAAATAGCCGGAAACGCAAGGGAATTATTAACTACTTTGGTGAAATTGAAACCTCAGACTTCTAAGGGTATTTATATGAAAAGTATACATATATCTTCTACGATGGGTCCAAGTATTGAAATTGATACTAAAAGGTTCACTGAGCAATAATATTATAGATTATGACAAGAGAAGAAAAATCATTAGTAATTGAAGATTTAACTGCGCAGTTAACAAATAATTCCATTATTTACCTTGCAGATTTGTCAGGGCTTAATGCCTTGAAAACTACAAATTTACGTCGTGCTTGTTTTAAAGCAAACGTAAAACTTGCAGTAGTTAAAAATACATTGCTCGCTAAAGCTATGGAGGCTTCAGATAAAGAATTTGGAGAACTTCCTTCGGTTTTAGAAGGCTCTACATCTATTATGATTTCTGAAACCGGAAACGCTCCGGCCAAAGTAATCAAAGAATTCAGAAAAAAATCTGATAAGCCCTTATTAAAAGGAGCTTATATTGGCGAAGCCATTTATGTAGGAGATACCTACCTGGATGATTTAGTCAACATTAAGTCTCGTGATGAACTTATTGGAGATATTGTCGGATTGTTACAATCACCTGCTAAAAACGTTATTTCAGCGCTTAAGTCTGGTGGTGGTAAATTAGCCGGAATTCTTAAAACTCTTTCTGAAAGGGAAGAATAACAAGTACGCACTTTTTAACAATTATATATTAAAGAACATTTTAAAACGATAGAAAATGGCAGATTTAAAAGATTTCGCAGAACAATTGGTTAACTTAACAGTAAAAGAAGTTAATGAGTTAGCTGGTATATTAAAAGATGAATATGGTATTGAACCAGCAGCAGCAGCAGCTGTAGTTGTAGCCGGTGGTGGTGATGAAGCCGCTGAAGAAGCTCAAACTGAATTTGATGTAATTCTTAACGCTCCGGGTGGATCTAAATTGGCCGTAGTTAAATTGGTTAAAGAACTTACCGGATTAGGTCTTAAAGAGGCTAAAGAATTGGTAGATAATTCTCCAAGACCAGTTAAAGAAGGAGTTTCAAAAGATGAAGCTGAATCATTAAAAACACAATTAGAAGAAGCAGGAGCAGAGGTTGAGCTTAAATAAGCCTCAAAAGCAATATTATTTAGGTTTAGACCTCGGGATACTCTCCTGAAGGTCTAAACCCTTTTGCGTATATGAAGCATTTTGTTTATAACGCACCCATTTTATATATAAATTATAATTCCGTCCACTGATGTTAGCAACGCAAACTGAAAGATTGAATTTCTCTTCTGTAAAGAACAAACCTGATTATCCAGACTTTTTGGATGTCCAAATTAAGTCATTTCAGGATTTCTTCCAACTAGAAACTAAATCAGAAGAAAGGGGAGATGAAGGTCTATATAATACCTTCATGGAAAACTTTCCAATTACAGACACCCGTAATAATTTTGTATTAGAATTTCTGGATTACTTTGTTGATCCGCCAAGATATTCTATTCAGGAATGTATTGAACGTGGTTTGACCTATAGCGTACCGCTTAAAGCACGCTTAAAACTGTATTGTACCGATCCCGAACATGAAGATTTTGAAACCATCGTACAGGATGTGTATTTAGGAACTATCCCTTACATGACCCCAAGTGGGACTTTTTGCGTCAATGGCGCAGAGCGTGTAGTAGTTTCCCAATTACACCGTTCTCCTGGTGTTTTCTTTGGACAGTCTTTCCATGCAAATGGAACCAAATTATATTCTGCAAGGGTTATCCCATTTAAAGGATCCTGGATAGAATTCGCTACCGATATTAATAACGTGATGTACGCTTATATCGATAGAAAGAAAAAATTACCTGTAACTACACTTTTCCGTGCTATTGGATTTGAACGTGACAAGGATATCCTTGAAATTTTTGACCTAGCGGAAGAAATTAAAGTTTCAAAAACAGGACTTAAAAAAGTATTGGGACGCAAACTTGCAGCCAGGGTATTGAATACCTGGTATGAAGATTTTGTGGATGAAGATTCAGGAGAAGTTGTATCTATTGAACGTAACGAGATTGTGTTAGATCGCGATACCGAATTGGATAAGGATCATATTGAAACAATTATTGAAACAGGTACCAAAACAATCCTGCTTCATAAAGAAGATAACTCTACCGGAGATTATGCAATTATTCATAATACTTTACAGAAGGATCCAACAAACTCTGAAAAAGAAGCCGTAGAGCACATTTACCGTCAATTGCGTAATGCTGAACCGCCAGATGAGGAAACAGCACGTGGTATAATTGATAAATTATTCTTCTCAGAACAACGATATAACCTTGGAGAGGTTGGACGTTACAGAATGAACAAAAAATTAGGTCTTAATGTTTCTATGGATAAGCAAGTGCTTACCAAAGATGATATTATTACCATTGTTAAATATTTAATCGAGTTAATTAATTCCAAAGCGGAAATTGATGATATTGACCACTTGTCTAACCGTCGTGTTAGAACAGTAGGTGAACAATTATCTCAACAGTTTGGTGTTGGTTTGGCTCGTATGGCTCGTACCATCCGTGAGCGAATGAACGTTCGTGACAACGAGGTTTTTACCCCAATAGATTTGATTAATGCCAAGACCTTGTCTTCCGTTATCAATTCATTCTTTGGTACCAATCAGTTATCTCAGTTTATGGATCAAACCAATCCATTGGCAGAGATTACCCATAAACGTAGGTTATCTGCACTTGGACCAGGTGGTTTGTCAAGAGAACGCGCCGGTTTTGAGGTGCGTGATGTTCACTATACACACTACGGTAGATTATGTCCAATTGAAACCCCGGAAGGACCAAACATCGGTCTTATCTCTTCCCTTGCCGTATTTGCCAAGGTGAACGGTATGGGCTTCATTGAAACTCCTTACAGGGTAGTTAAGGATGCTAAAATCGATTTTTCTGACACACCTATTTACTTAAGTGCGGAAGAAGAAGAAGATAAAAAAATTGCGCAGGCAAACATTCCGTTGACAGATGATGGAACAATAAATACTGATAAGGTTATTGCACGAATGGAAGGTGACTTCCCGGTTGTAGATCCAAAAGAGATCCACTACATAGATGTTGCACCAAACCAAATTTCGTCAATTTCGGCCTCTTTAATTCCTTTCCTTGAGCACGATGATGCCAACAGGGCGTTAATGGGATCAAACATGATGCGTCAGGCTGTTCCCTTGTTAAGAGCAGAATCGCCTATTGTTGGAACTGGTCTGGAAAGACAAGTTGCAACAGATTCACGTGTATTGATCAATGCAGAAGGAGAAGGTGAAGTTGAATATGTTGATGCTCAAAAGATCACTATTAAATACGATCGCACCGACGAAGAAAGAATGGTAAGTTTTGACTCCGATTCAAAAACCTATCAATTAGTTAAATTTAGAAAAACAAACCAGGGAAGTTCTATCAACCTGAAACCAATTGTTAAGGTTGGAGACAGAGTTTCCAAAGGTCAAGTACTTTGTCAGGGTTATGCAACCGAAGCAGGGGAACTTGCACTTGGAAGGAATATGAAGGTTGCCTTCATGCCATGGAAAGGGTATAATTTTGAGGATGCAATTGTAATTTCGGAAAGAGTAGTAAGGGAAGATATCTTTACCTCTATTCACATCGATGAATATTCTTTGGAAGTTCGGGATACCAAATTAGGTAACGAAGAATTGACCAACGATATTCCAAACGTTTCTGAAGAAGCCACAAAGGATTTGGATGAAAATGGAATGATTCGAATTGGAGCCGAAATTAAACCGGGTGATATCCTGATTGGAAAAATTACCCCAAAAGGGGAAAGTGATCCAACTCCTGAGGAAAAATTGCTTAGAGCGATCTTTGGAGATAAAGCCGGAGATGTAAAAGACGCTTCGTTAAAAGCACACCCATCATTAAGAGGTGTTGTAATTAACAAAAAGTTGTTTGCAAGGGCAGTAAAAGATAAACGCAAACGTGTTCAGGATAAAGAAGATGTCGCATCACTTGACAAGAATTACGATGCCAAATTTGCAGTTCTAAAATCGAATCTGGTAGATAAGTTATTTGCTATTGTTGGTGGAAAAACTGCTCAGGGAGTTCAAAACGATTTAGGGGAAGAAGTTTTGCCAAAAGGTAAAAAATACACCTTAAAAATGTTGAATGCAGTAGATGATTATATACATCTTACTCAAGGTACCTGGACAACAGACGATCATTTGAACAAACTTGTTGCAAATCTTATCCACAATTATAAAATTAAGGAAAACGATCTTCAGGGAAATCTAAGAAGAGAAAAATTCACCATCTCTGTAGGTGATGAATTACCTGCAGGAATTATCAAATTGGCGAAAATTTATGTCGCCAAGAAGAGAAAACTTAAGGTTGGAGATAAAATGGCAGGAAGACACGGTAACAAAGGTATTGTTGCCCGTATTGTTCGTCATGAAGATATGCCATTCTTGGAAGATGGAACTCCCGTAGATATCGTTCTTAACCCACTTGGGGTACCTTCCCGTATGAATATTGGTCAAATTTATGAGACCGTATTAGGATGGGCAGGACAAAAATTGGGAAGAAAATACGCAACGCCAATTTTTGATGGTGCAACTTTAGATCAAATCAACGAACTGACAGATGAAGCAGGTGTTCCTCGTTTTGGACATACCTACCTTTATGATGGTGGTACGGGAGACAGATTCGATCAAAAAGCAACTGTTGGGATAATTTATATGTTGAAATTAGGACATATGATCGATGACAAAATGCACGCGCGTTCAATTGGGCCTTACTCACTTATTACTCAACAACCTCTTGGTGGTAAAGCACAGTTTGGTGGTCAAAGATTTGGTGAAATGGAGGTTTGGGCGCTTGAGGCTTATGGAGCTTCTGCAACCCTGCGTGAAATTTTGACCGTTAAATCGGATGATGTTATAGGTAGAGCCAAAACTTACGAGGCAATTGTAAAAGGAGAACCTATGCCAGAGCCCGGATTACCAGAATCTTTCAACGTGTTAATGCACGAATTGAAAGGTTTAGGATTGGATATTAAACTAGTAGAATAATATTTTTCTTTCTAAAGTTGGGCACAAAATGCCCAACTTTGAAAAGCAGAATTTTCACAACAATTAGATAGCAGCAATTATTATGGCTAGAAATAATGAAAAGAGTACAGAACAGAGGTTTAATAAAATCTCTATTGGCTTAGCTTCACCTGAGTCAATCTTAGCAGAGTCTCGCGGCGAAGTTCTTAAGCCGGAAACCATTAATTATCGTACGCACAAACCAGAGCGTGACGGGTTATTCTGTGAGCGTATTTTCGGTCCTGTGAAGGATTATGAATGTGCCTGTGGAAAATACAAGAGAATTCGATACAAAGGAATTGTTTGTGATCGTTGTGGGGTAGAGGTAACAGAGAAAAAAGTGCGACGTGACCGTGTTGGGCATATCAATCTGGTTGTGCCTGTTGCACACATCTGGTATTTCCGTTCATTGCCAAACAAAATTGGTTATTTACTTGGCCTTCCTTCCAAGAAATTGGACATGATTATCTATTATGAAAGATATGTTGTAATACAAGCCGGTATCGCCAAAAATGTTGAGGGTGAAGTTTGTAAAAAAATGGATTTCCTTACAGAAGAGGAATATCTTGATATTTTGGAAACCTTGCCGCAGGAAAACCAGTATTTGGATGATAATGACCCAAATAAGTTTATCGCAAAAATGGGTGCCGAATGTTTGATTGAACTTCTAAAAAGGATCGATCTTAACCAGCTTTCTTACGATTTAAGACATAAAGCAAACAATGAAACCTCAAAACAACGTAAAACTGAAGCCTTAAAAAGACTGCAGGTTGTGGAAGCTTTCCGGGATGCAAATGTGGGTAAGGAAAATCTTCCGGAATGGATGATTATGAAAGTTATTCCAATTACTCCTCCAGAGTTGAGACCATTAGTGCCTTTGGATGGTGGACGTTTCGCAACTTCAGATTTAAATGATTTATACAGAAGAGTAATTATCAGAAACAATCGTTTAAAACGATTGATGGAAATAAAAGCTCCTGAAGTGATCCTGCGTAATGAAAAACGTATGCTTCAGGAATCAGTAGATTCATTGTTTGACAATACAAGAAAATCATCAGCAGTAAAAACTGATTCAAACAGGCCGTTGAAATCCCTTTCCGATTCCTTAAAAGGAAAACAAGGGCGTTTCCGTCAAAACCTGCTTGGAAAACGTGTGGATTATTCAGCACGTTCGGTAATTGTGGTAGGACCAGAATTAAAAATGTTTGAATGTGGTATCCCAAAAGATATGGCAGCCGAACTTTACAAGCCTTTCGTTATCAGAAAATTGATAGAAAGAGGGATTGTAAAAACAGTAAAATCTGCTAAAAAAATAATAGACAAAAAGGAGCCTGTAGTATGGGATATTTTAGAAAACGTACTTAAAGGTCACCCGGTTTTGCTTAACAGGGCTCCAACGCTTCACCGTTTGGGAATCCAGGCATTCCAACCTAAACTTATTGAAGGAAAGGCTATTCAGTTACACCCATTAGCATGTACTGCGTTTAATGCCGATTTTGATGGTGACCAGATGGCGGTTCACTTGCCCCTTGGTCCGGAAGCAATTCTGGAAGCTCAATTGTTAATGTTGGGTTCACATAACATTCTCAACCCTGCAAATGGCTCCCCAATTACGGTGCCATCTCAGGATATGGTACTTGGATTGTATTATATGACAAAACCAAGGGTCTCAACAGAGGAAGTTAAAATTAAAGGTGAAGGCCTTACATTTTACTCTGCAGAAGAGGTTATTATTGCCTACAATGAAAAACAGGTAAATCTTAACGCCGTTATTAAAATAAGGGCAATGGATTTCAACGAAGAAGGCGCGTTGGTTTATCAAATTATTGAAACTACGGTTGGTAGGGTTTTATTTAATGAAACCGTTCCAAATGAAGTGGGTTATGTAAATGAGATCTTAACCAAGAAGACATTAAGAGACATCATTGGAAATGTGTTAAGAGTTTGCGGTGTTCCCGCAACTTCTACCTTCCTTGATAAAATTAAGGATTTAGGGTATAGTTTCGCATATACAGGTGGTTTATCCTTTAGTTTAGGTGATATTATTATCCCCGAGGAAAAACAATCCATGATTGACGAAGCGAACGATCAGGTGGATGGTATTATTGGAAACTATAATATGGGTCTTATTACCAATAACGAGAGATACAATCAGGTTATTGATATTTGGACTTCAACAAACGCCGGTCTTACAGAATTGGCTATGAAAAGAATTCGCGAAGATAACCAGGGATTCAACTCTGTTTATATGATGCTTGATTCGGGTGCCCGTGGTTCCAAAGAACAAATAAGGCAGTTAACCGGGATGCGTGGATTGATGGCCAAACCAAAAAAATCAAGTGTAGGTGGTGGTGAAATTATTGAAAATCCAATTCTTTCCAACTTTAAGGAAGGACTTTCAATTCTTGAATACTTTATCTCTACTCACGGTGCGCGTAAAGGTCTTGCCGATACAGCACTTAAAACTGCCGATGCAGGTTATTTAACCCGTAGATTGGTAGACGTTTCACAAGACGTAATTGTAAATGAAGAAGATTGTGGAACGCTGCGTGGAGTGGAAGTTACACCTCTTAAAAAGAACGATGAAATTGTGGAAACTCTTGGAGAACGAATTTTAGGACGAATTTCCCTAAATGATGTTTACCATCCGTTAACTGAAGAATTAGTAGTTTCAGCCGGAGAAGAGATATTAGAGGATACAGTTAAGACAATTGAAGATGCTCCTATTGAAAGCGTAGAAGTAAGATCAGCACTTACCTGTGAAGCTAAAAAAGGAATTTGTGTAAAATGTTACGGAAGAAACCTTTCAACCAATAAATTGGTTCAACGTGGAGAAGCCGTAGGAGTTGTTGCCGCTCAATCTATTGGAGAGCCGGGAACACAACTTACACTTCGTACCTTCCACGTGGGTGGTATTGCAGGTAATATTTCAGAAGAGAATAAAATAATTGTCAAGTATAATGGTATTGCCGAAATAGAAGATCTGAAAGTGGTAAAAGGGGAGGGTCTTGATGGACAACCTACTGATATCATAATCTCAAGAACTTCAGAATTAAAGGTAAAAGACAAGAAAACCGGAGTAGTGCTAAGCACAAACAATATTCCTTACGGGTCTCAAATCTTTATCCAGGACGGTGATACTGTAAAAACAGACGATATTGTTTGCCAATGGGATCCATATAACGGTGTAATTATTTCAGAATTTGCAGGTAAAATCAAATATGAAAATATTGAACAAGGTTCTACTTATCAGGTTGAAATTGATGAACAAACAGGATTCCAGGAAAAAGTAATTACAGAATCCAGAAATAAAAAACTTATTCCAACGCTTCATATCATCGGTAAAAAAGACGAAGTTATTCGCTCTTATAACCTTCCGGTTGGTGCCCACTTGATGGTAGATAAGGATGAGAAAATCAAAGTTGGTAAGATTTTGGTTAAGATTCCTCGTAGATCTTCAAAATCGGGTGATATTACAGGGGGGCTTCCTCGTATAACCGAATTGTTTGAAGCACGTAATCCATCTAATCCTGCTGTAGTAAGTGAGATTGATGGAGTTATTTCCTTCGGTAAAATTAAAAGGGGTAACCGTGAGATCGTTGTAGAATCAAAACTTGGTGAGGTTAAAAAATACCTTGTTAAACTTTCCAACCAGATCCTGGTTCAGGAAAACGATTATATCCGCGCCGGAATGCCTCTGTCTGATGGATCTATTACTCCGGAAGATATATTGAGCATCAAAGGACCAAATGCTGTTCAACAGTATCTTGTGAATGAAGTTCAGGAAGTTTATCGTCTACAAGGTGTGAAAATCAACGATAAGCACTTTGAGGTGGTAGTTCGCCAGATGATGCGTAAAGTGAGGATCGTAGACCAGGGAGACACCATTTTCTTAGAAAACCAATTGATCCATAAAGCAGATTTTATTGAAGAAAACGATAAGATCTTTGGAATGAGGGTGATAGAAAGTGCCGGGGATTCAACCACACTTAAACCTGGAAAAATCGTTAGCCTTCGTGAGTTAAGGGACGAGAATTCATCTTTAAGAAGGGAAGATAAAGTATTGGCGACCTCAAGGGAAGTTGTTACTGCAACGGCAATGCCAATATTGCAAGGTATTACCAGAGCATCACTTCAAACCAAATCGTTTATTTCTGCAGCTTCCTTCCAGGAAACTACAAAAGTTCTTAACGAAGCCGCAGTGAGCGGAAAAGTGGATGAACTTGAAGGACTTAAGGAAAACGTAATTGTTGGACATAAGATCCCTGCAGGTACCGGAATGCGTTCGTATGAAAGTATTATCGTAGGTTCCAAAGAAGATTATGATAATTTGATGGATAAAAAACAAGAAGTAAATTATAATTAAAAGGTAGGAATCATTTTCAAGTGCCGCAATAAGCGGCCTTGAAAATGGTCTATCAAATAAGTCAGACTTTCAAAAGTTATTTTAAATATCTGCTGGAGACATGCTTAATAAGAACAATAAATTTTAATCTTAAACATGAGCGATCAAAACAAACCTAAACCGGGTCAGATAAATATTGAATTGGACGAGAAAATTGCGGAAGGAACTTATTCCAACCTGGCGATCATTAATCATTCAGTATCAGAATTTGTTGTTGATTTTGTAAGCATTATGCCGGGAACACCAAAGAGTAAAGTGAAATCACGTATTATCTTAACTCCCCAGCACGCCAAAAGACTTTTAAAGGCTTTGGGTGAAAATGTACAAAGGTTTGAAAAGGCACACGGAGAGATAAAGGATTATGAACAACCCCCAATTCCGTTAAATTTTGGACCAACAGGCCAGGCTTAACAGAAATGGATATTTAATCAAAAAACCCGAAGCGAGAGCTTCGGGTTTTTTTTGTTGTGTGCCGTGCATGGTAATTAACTCGGTGGTGAAAGTCCACTATGGGGGTTTGTAATCGCCAACCATTAGCTGAAGACAAGGGTGTCCATTGCGAGGTGGAATCTGAAGGAAGTTGGAAGCAAAACTCTGC
>JBDNHN010000129.1:0-2891 GCA_041688725.1 Gillisia sp. | reverse complement strand
TTTTTCAATAGACATAAAATTACATTTTTTTAATCATAAAATTCGATTACAAATGTCTATAAAAAAATTAATTTTTATACCCATAGTGATACTTCTATTGGGACTTCAAAATGTTAATGCTCAAAAATCTGAGATTGAAACCGCAGGAGATATCGGTCTAATTGCAGTTCCTGCCGCAGCACTATCTCTTACTTTTATTAAAGGAGATAGAAAAGGTACCTGGCAATTTACCAAAGGATTTTTACTTAATCAGGCGGTTACATTCGGATTGAAAGTAGCTGTAAACAAACCGCGACCATTCAATAATGGGGACAATGCTTTTCCATCAGGCCATACTTCTACTACATTCCAAGGTGCTTCTTTTATTCATAGACGATACGGATTTAAATACAGTATTCCAGCTTATGCAGTTGCAGGTTTTACAGCATTCAGCCGGATTGATGCGCAGAAACACGATGGTTGGGATATACTTGCCGGAGCAGTAATAGGAATAGGCAGTACTTATCTCTTTACAACTCCATATCAACAAGAACATATGGAACTCACTTTTAATAGTAGTGATGGGGATTATATGCTAGGTTTCAAGTATAAGTTTTAACGAAAAACCCAAAATTACAAATGAGGAAACTATTTTACATTTTAGCGTTTATCTTGCCGATATGTGTTTTTGCTCAAGATGAAACTCCTTCCGAAATTCGAAGGGAAAAGACCATTCAAGATATAGGAGATTATGTCCAACATATCCCGGCTGCTGCTTCTTTGGCTTTGATAATTGCTAACAAGGATAAAAAAGGGTTTTGGCAATTTGCTAAATCTTATGGTACCACACTTGGCTTAACATATGCGTTAAAATATGCTATTAATAAACCCAGACCAGATGGTGCGACAGATGGTCACGCTTTTCCGTCTGGACATACTGCGGTTTCCTTTTCAGGGGCTTCGTTTGTTCAAAGAAGGTATGGATGGAAATATGGTGTTCCGGCCTATCTTGTAGCAGGATATGTTGCTTATTCCAGACTTGAAGGGCTAAATGACAGGCACGATGGATGGGATATCTTAGGTGGGGTCGTTGTAGGAGTTGGAAGTACTTATTTATTTACCACACCATATCAACAGGATCATTATGAGTTATCATTTAAAAGTGGTGGGGGAGATTATCTCTTAGGATTTAAATATAAATTTTAAAACAGTTGTTTCAAATTACAAATGCTTATGTCAAAAAAAATTAAATTAAGTTATTTTGCGTTATTACTTAGTTTTATTAATCTAGTTTTATATCAATACCCTTTCTATAAATTTATTTGTAGCAATTTTGATGTTGAAAGTTTAAACGGTATTGTATTTCTGGTCAGTTTAACAATTTCAGCAATATTTTTAAATGCACTTGTTTTTTACATAGGATTGTATCTACTGCGTTTTGTTGGCAAATGGTTATTGGTACTGTTTTTCAACATTAGTGCTATTGCTGTATATTTTATAAATACTTATGGTGTTATCATAGACAGAACAATGATTGGTAACGTTCTCAACACTAATTATGAAGAGTCTAGTAGTTTCTTATCATTTGGTTTATTTGTTTATATAATTTTATTGGGATTAGTGCCTAGTATTTTAATTTTCAAATTTGAGGTCGTTCGTGTAAAATCCAAAAAATTTTTATTGCACGTTTTTTTAACGTTGATATTTCTGTTATCGATCGCTTATGCCAACTCTCCAAATTGGTTATGGATTGATAAAAACTCAAAAACATTAGGAGGCTTGGTTATGCCTTGGTCGTATGTAGTTAATACCACTAGGTTTTACAATCATAAAAACAAGAAAAATGAACAACAGATTTTATTGCCAGATGCTACTATAAAAAATAATAAAAAATCTGTAGCTGTTCTTGTAATTGGAGAATCTGCTAGAAGTAGCAATTTTTCTTTATATGGTTATGAAAAAAACACCAATCCACTACTTTCTAAAATTAAAAATGTTCATCACTATAAAGCTGAATCTTGTGCAACATATACCACGGCAGGCCTCAATTGTATTTTAGAGTATAAAAACACTAATAAACTTTATGAAATTTTACCGAATTACTTATTTAGAAACGGCGTAGAAGTTATCTGGAAAACCACAAATTGGGGAGAACCTACTGTTAATATTAAAGATTTTCAAAACAGGGAATATTTAAGGAAAATGTGCAAAGGAGAGCGGTGTGAGTATGATGAAATATTACTCAACGGTTTGAGAGAACAGATACAGGCAAGTGATAAAAATAAAATATTGATTGTTCTACATACAAGTACTAGCCACGGTCCAACGTATTACAAAAAATACCCCCAAGAATTCAATAAATTTACTCCAGAATGTAAAAGTGTTGAGTTAGCAAATTGCACTCAAGAAGAACTTATAAATGCCTACGACAACACCATTCTCTATACTGACTATATTTTAGCTACATTAATTGAAGAACTAAAACAATTGGAGGAGTATAATTCCTCTATGATATTTATTTCTGACCACGGAGAATCTTTAGGTGAAAGCAACCTATATCTGCATGGAATACCAGCTAGTATGGCTCCAAAAGAGCAATTAGAGATTCCATTTATTGTGTGGTTATCTGATGACTCTAAAAAACTTAAGGATAAACAAGAATATTCGCAACACAATGTCTTTCATAGTATCTTAGACTTTTTAGCAATAGAGAGCCCTGTTTACGATGAAAATATGAGCATCTATAAAAAATAAACATTGAATTTGTAGATGAGATGTAGCTATTTTTTCTTGGTTGAATGTATGGGCGGTAGAAAAGAACTTTCATTTAACTCCTGAAGAAAGACTTTACCCAAAGGCTTTACAAAAATCCGCCATTATGGTTTTTTGCAAAATCACGGCAAACGGGAACG
>JBDNHN010000128.1:0-1728 GCA_041688725.1 Gillisia sp. | reverse complement strand
TAAAACAACTCGATCCTAATGGCAAAGGCTGGGACGGCACATTTAACAATAGAAATATGCCCGGGGACGACTACTGGTTTAATGTGATTCTGGAAAACGGAAGGGAGTTTAAAGGCCACTTCTCCTTAAAAAGATAACAATCCCTTTTAACTCATTTGAATAGGCATTATATTTGCATAATTCCGAAATGTTAAGAGAACGTACTGAATGAAATTCACAATAAAATCAGATTTTAAACCTACCGGGGATCAACCTCAAGCGATAAGCCAGTTGGTGTCCGGGATCGAAAAAAACGACCAATACCAAACATTACTGGGAGTTACCGGCTCAGGAAAGACCTTTACAATGGCCAATGTTATTGAAGAAATTCAGCGCCCAACGCTTATTCTTTGCCATAACAAAACCCTGGCCGCCCAACTCTATTCAGAATTCAAATCTTTTTTTCCGGATAATGCAGTGGAATATTTTGTGAGTTACTACGATTATTATCAGCCGGAAGCATTTATACCTTCCTCCGGAACTTATATAGAAAAAGATCTTTCCAGAAATGAGGAGTTAGAAAAACTTAGGTTGAGCACCACATCTTCCCTATTGAGCGGAAGACGGGATATTCTTGTAGTTGCTTCGGTTTCCTGTTTATATGGAATTGGAAACCCAGTGGAATTCAAGAAAAACGTGATCTCCATTGAAAAAGATATGCATATCTCCAGGACCAAATTGTTACATCAGCTGGTTCAAAGTTTGTACTCCAGGACCGAAGCCGATTTCAACCGGGGGAACTTCAGAATTAAAGGGGACACATTGGATATATTCCCGAGTTATGCAGATAATGCTTTTAGAATTCACTTTTTTGGAGATGAGATCGAAGAAATTGAAGCCTTTGATCCTTTGACCAATGAGATTATAGAAAAATACGAACAATTGACCATTTACCCTGCGAATATGTTTGTGACATCCCCCGATGTCCTGCAAGGGGCGATCAGGGAAATTCAGGACGATTTGGTAAAACAAGTCGATTATTTTAAAGAAATTGGCAAACATCTGGAAGCAAAAAGACTGGAAGAACGCACCAATTTCGATTTGGAAATGATTCGTGAACTCGGTTATTGCTCCGGAATTGAAAATTATTCCCGATATCTAGACGGAAGATCACCAGGGACAAGGCCGTTCTGCCTGTTGGATTATTTCCCCGATGATTTTTTATTGGTGGTAGACGAAAGTCACGTAACCATATCCCAGGTTCATGCCATGTACGGCGGCGACAGATCGAGAAAAGAAACTTTGGTGGAATACGGTTTCCGGCTGCCCGCTGCTATGGATAACCGTCCGTTGAAATTTGAAGAATTTGAATCCCTTCAAAATCAGGTGATTTATTCGAGTGCCACCCCGGCCGATTATGAATTACAAAAATCTGAAGGAATTATTGTGGAACAATTGATCCGTCCTACCGGGTTATTGGATCCTGTTATTGAAGTGCGTCCCAGTTTGAACCAAATTGACGATTTAATTGAGGAGATTCACCAACGGGCAGAAAAAGATCAGCGCGTTTTGGTGACTACCCTTACCAAGAGAATGGCAGAGGAACTTACAAAATATCTTACCCGTATTAATGTGCGGTGCCGTTATATTCATTCTGATGTGGATACTCTGGAGCGGGTCGAAATTATGCATGATCTCAGAAGAGGCCTTTTTGATGTACTAATTGGAGTAAACCTTTTGAGGGAAGGT
>JBDNHN010000601.1:0-3544 GCA_041688725.1 Gillisia sp. | reverse complement strand
GAATATATCAATTGGTACAATAATGAAAGATTACATTCCAGCTTGGGATACCTCTCCCCACTGGAAATGGAACTAAAATTGAGAGGGTTTATTAAAAAAGTGGCTTAAAAAAATAGTCCCAAATTTATTAGGCAGTCCAGGTTCCACGATTTCCAATCCGCGCTCACTGGCAAAGAAATTCTACAAACACCGGTTTTTCATCCTGAATAATTTCACTGGAGCCACTTTTCATTATTTAAGAGGATAAATTTAAAAAACAGCGAATCCTTATAGGATTAATAATCTCTAAGTTTTGGTAAAATTCTGCTAATAAAAACAACCCAAAATATCTATTCCGAGGCCGTTTCTTCAACAATAAACATAAACAAATTATTGCCATCCGCCACCAAGGGCCCGGTATAATTCCACTATTGAATCTAGCCTGTTAAACCTCTCATTTACAAGTTCAAGTTGAGAATTTAGCGCATTTTCCTGAGCGTTTAAAACTTCCAGATA
Organism: Gillisia sp.; assembly: GCA_041688725.1. Taxonomy (GTDB): domain Bacteria; phylum Bacteroidota; class Bacteroidia; order Flavobacteriales; family Flavobacteriaceae; genus Gillisia. The sequence goes on along the minus strand of JBDNHN010000601.1, from coordinate 3,049 downwards.
ATTTACAAGTCCGTTATTCAGCAATTCTTCGGAATAAGTGGTTGCCAGTTGGTAAGCTCCATATTCATCCGATTTTAATTCTATTTTCTCAACGGCAGTTTCATAGTTGTACAAGGCATCAGAAACTTCTCTTGAGGCTACAAGTAAAGACCTCTTAAAATCTAAAAGCGCTATCTGCTTTTGTGCCTGGGCAACTTCATATTGGGTTCTTATGCGTCTTTGATCAAATAAAGGTTGGGCCAAAGAACCGACGAGATTTGCAAATAGGGAATTGGCATTAAAAAGCTCTGCAATATCTAAACTCTGAAACCCACCGCTGGCGGTTAACCTAATGGACGGATAAAAACTACCTCGGGCTACATTTGTAAGTTCAAAGGCATTGATCAGGTTATATTCCGCAGCTATAACATCAGGCCTGTTTCTTAACAACTGCCCTGGAACTCCTGCCTGAAGTTCTGTGGTTATTTGCTGTCTTGCCAAATCTGTACGCTCAATATCATGAGGAGTATCACCTAATAAAATAGATAAAGCATTCTCCACAAGACGGATATTATTTTCAATGTCCACTACAACAGCTCTGGCTCTGTACAATTGGGCTTCGGTTTGTTTAACTGCAACTTCTGTAACTGTTCCGGCCTCTTTCAATGCCCTTGTTGTTTCCAGACTGCTTTCCCTTGTTTCAATTGTTTCCAAAGTAATCTCAAGCTGTTTATCTAATGCCAGCAGTTGATAATACATAGAAGCAATACTTGCAATCAATTCTGTCTTAACAGCCTGGTGTGCTGCAGCTGTTTGAAGATAGGAAGCCTGAAAAGCACGGTCATTGCTTCTTATTTTACCCCAAATATCAGCTTCCCAGGAAAGATTCCCGGTTGCTTCATATTGAGTAATACTTCCATCGAAAAAAGGGCCAAACTGACTGTTTCTAGACAGGATTTGATGATTTACACCTACCCCCAGACCTAAAGTGGGAAGGTATCTGGCTTTTCCCTGCTTTACATAAGCTTCTGTGGCGGCAATTTGTTGAACCGCAACCCGAATATCAATATTGTTATTCAATCCTTCCTCTATGTAATTGATTAACAGGGAGTCTGTAAACATTTCTCTCCAGGAAACTTGAGCCATACTGGTGGTATCCTGCAGAAGAATATTTGTTCTGAAGAGATCCTCCTCAAGAACTACTTCTTCAGGCCTCTGATATTCTTTTGCTACAAAACACGCCTGGAATATGAATGGAATTCCAAGAATAATAAAATACTTTTTGATTCTTATGCTATTCATTCTGAAGAGATTTATTTTCCACAACTGGTTTTCCTGAAATTTTTTCCTGAAGTGTCTGAAAAATTATAAAAAGTACAGGCGTGATAAGGACTCCTAAGATGGTTCCTACCAGCAAACCTCCAACTGCTCCTGATCCAATAGATCTGTTTCCTATAGCACCAACTCCCGAAGCTAATACCAGTGGCATCAAGCCTAAAATGAAGGCGAAAGAGGTCATCAGGATTGGTCTTAACCTCACCTTTGCTGCATCTACTGCTGCTTCTGTTATTCCCATTCCTGCTTTTCTTCTTTGAATGGCAAATTCCACTATCAAAATGGCGTTTTTTGCCAGCAATCCTAAAAGCATGATCAAAGCGATCTGGAAGAAAATATTGTTTTCAAGACCAGCCAGTTTAATGGTTAAGAAAGCACCCATAATTCCCACAGGCAAAGTAAGTAGAACAGAAAAGGGAATTAAAAAGCTCTCGTACTGTGCTGCTAAAAGGAAGAAAACAAATACAAGGCTGAGGATAAAAATAGTGGATGCTTGTCCACCAGCAGCTATTTCTTCCCTTGTCAAACCGGAATAAGCGATATCATAACCTTGAGGCAACGAAGCATTGGACAGCTCCTCTACTTTTGCAATAGCTTCCCCTGAACTTGATCCGGGAGCTGCAGATCCATTAATAGTAACCGAATTAAAAAGGTTGAACCTGCTTACCGACTGAGGTCCATAAACTTTGTTAAGGGTTATAAATTGATTGATTGGTGCCATTTGCCCTGTGGAATTCCTTACAAAGATCTTGCTTAGATCTCCCGGATCTGATCTGTCTTCGGGAAGGCTTTGTACGTACACACGATATTGTTTTCCGAAACGGCTAAAATCTGCTGTGTAAATTCCTCCTACATAACCTTGTAATACTCTTAAAATCTCTTTTACTGAAACTCCAGATCTTTTTGCTGTTGCAATATCAATATCAATTTGATATTGAGGAAAATCGGTACTGAAAGAATTTGAAGCAAAAGCTATTTCATCCTGCTGTATGAGAGAACCCGTGAATTCTTTTGCTACTTTATCAAGATTTTTAAAGCTGCCCCCGGTCCTGTCCAGCAATCTTGCTTCAAAACCCTCAGACGAGCCAAAACCGGGAATACTTGGCGGCTGAAAGAAAATTACTTTGGCATCTGGCGCCACAGTAATGGCAAGTTGGGTTAACTTGGCGGTGATTGCCTCAATGGAAACATCCTCATCCTTCCTGTCATTCCACGCCTGCAAAGGAATAAAACCAAGCGCATAAGAACCACCAGCTCCCGAGAAGAAATTCCTTCCGTTAATCATAGAAGCTCCACGAACACCGGGAATTTTGATGAGCTCATTATAGAGATTTTCGGTAACTTCAGAAGTTCGATCCAGGGAAGCACCTACCGGAAGTTCCAGATTCATAAATATAATACCCCTGTCTTCAGTAGGGACGAAACCTGTAGGAGTACTTTTTGCAGCCCACAAGGTTAAAAGAATTGCAGCAACAAGAATTGCTCCTGTGATCCATTTATTTCTTGTAAGAAAAGAAACCGATCTTACATACCTTTTTGAAGCAGCAGCATATGTGTTGTTAAAGCCTGAATAGAATTTCTGAAGTAAATTTTTCTTGCTATGTTCTTCCTTTTCCTTCTCAGGTTTAAGAAAAATAGCACAAAGTGCCGGACTCAACGTTAAAGCAACAACCGCTGAAATAGTTACAGCAACGATCAATGTAACTCCAAATTGTTGATAAAAAACTCCAGTTGG
>JBDNHN010000600.1:0-13250 GCA_041688725.1 Gillisia sp. | reverse complement strand
TTTTGATGGAAATTATTCTATATCAGTGGGTTCCGGAGAGATATTGGAATTTAGCTTTATTGGGATGTTTACAAAGGAAGTTGCAGTTGGAACACAAAATAGTATCAATGTAGCATTGGAGGTAAGCGAGGCTACTTTGGACGAAGTAGTTTTAATTGGGTATGGATCTCAAAAGAAAGCAGATTTAACGGGGGTAATAACAACCATCAAATCTGAGGAAATCGCAAAAACACCTACAGGACAAGCCATGCAGGCTTTACAGGGAAAGGTAGCGGGATTGCAGGTTGTAAGTAGCGGCTCCCCTGGAACAGCACCAACGGTGCGTGTGCGTGGAATAGGCTCCTATAAAGGGGAAGCATCAGGCCCTTTATATGTGGTAGACGGCATGTTCTTTGACAACATTGATTTTTTAAACACAGCGGATATAAATACAATTTCCATTCTTAAAGATGCTTCGGCCTCAGCCATCTATGGTGTGAGAGCTGCAAATGGGGTGGTAATTATCGAAACCAAATCCGGAAAATATAATCAAAAAGCTGAAATTACATATGATGGATATACCGGTTTTCAGGTGGCACAGAATGTGTTGAAATTGGCAAATGCAGAACAATTTTCTACAATTGCAAGAGAATCAGGATCTGCACCAGATGCCCAGTTTATTCTCAATGCCATGCAGCGTTATGGGCGAAGCCGTATCAATCCCAATATTCCCGATGTAAATACCGATTGGTATGATGAAATTTTGAGGACAGCAATTATTCAGAATCACAGTATTGGGGTAACCGGTGGAGGTGAAAATGCCACTTATGCCATTGGAGCCAATTATTTTGCTCAGGAAGGAATCTTGAAAATGAAAAATGAATATGAACGGTTTAACTTAAGGAGTAAACTCGAATATAAGGCCAATGATTGGTTAACAATTGGGGGAAATACTGTAATAAGTAATGCTACCAGATATGATGCGGAAGCATCCGCCTGGCGTCTTGCATATTTTGCAGTTCCCATAATGCCTGTTTTGGATCCGCTTAATACAAATGCTGAACCGGTTAATTACGCTAATGCTCATGATTTGGGATATAGAGGTGGGCAAAACCCATTTCCAACTATGGATTTTAGCGATAACAGATTAAAAATCAGGAATATACTGGCTAATTTTTATGCGGAAATACAAATAATACCTGAAAAATTAACTTTTAAAACAGCTTATAACCACAATTTTGAGACCATTGAGACAAGAGAAGTTAGACTTCCATATTTTATTGGCAATAACTTTCAACGTGAAAATGCGTCTTTACTTAAAAAAAGTGCGACATTTTCCAACCAAATTTGGGATAATACATTGACTTATGCTGATAAATTTGGAAAACATGACCTTACTGTTTTGGCAGGATCATCCTTTAGGGACGAATCCTTTGAACAAATAGAAGCACGGGGGTTAAATTTTCCACTAGGTGGTGAGGAAGGTTATTTTCTAAATTTGGCCCAGACAATTGATGAAGAAAGTGTAACTGACGATGCGCGCAGGGAGTATGGTTTGTCTTATTTTGGAAGGGTGGCTTATAATTTTGATGATCGTTACTTACTTTATGGGACATTTCGAGCAGATGGAACTAATAAATATCAGGAAAAATGGGGCTATTTCCCCACAGTAGGTATTGGCTGGGTAGTTTCAGAGGAATCTTTCATGGAAAATTTTGTATTCGATTTTTTAAAGTTACGGGCAAGTTGGGGAAAATTGGGGAATGACAAAGTAGCTTCAAGCGAAGGTTCGATTACCTCTGAAGTAGTTCTTACTGCCCTGGGAGATACTCAATATAGTGGTGTAGTTACCAATAGTGATTTTACAGCCTTAAAATGGGAAATTACCGAGGAAATCAATGTTGGTATTTCGGCAAGATTTTTCAGCAATAATTTATCCCTGGAAGCCGATTATTATGTTAGGGATACCAAAGATGCTGTGATTCCTGTTAATAGACCTCTGATTCCTGGATCTACCAGGCAAAATGTTGGAGAGATTCGAAATTCGGGGTTTGAGTTGGCTTTAGATTGGAATAAACGGGTTTCTGAAGATTTTGGCTATTATATTGGAGCGAACTTTTCCACCCTGGATAATGAAATTTTAGATCTTGACCAGGCTCCTTTCCTTGATGCCGGTACTGCTGAATTTCGTCAACGTTCTATAGTTGGACAACCTATATTTGCTTTTTTTGGTCGTGAAATAGCAGGGGTGTATCAAAATGATGCAGAAATCCAGGCAGATCCAATTGCCTTGGCAAACAATTTGGTTCCCGGAGATTTCAAGTATAAGGATATTAATGGAGATGGAGATATTACCGATGATGATAGAGTCGTTTTAGGTTCTTTTTTACCATCATATTCCTATGGATTTAACCTTGGTTTTAATTATAAAGGTTTTGACTTTTCAACCACTGCACTTGGACAGGGAGGAAATAAGATTCTCAATCGCAAACGTGGTGAAGTAATTTTTACCACTGGAACTAATATTGACAGAGATTTTGCGATCAATCGTTGGCATGGTGAAGGAACTACAAACAGCTATCCTTCCTCTGCCGGTATTCGAAAAGGGTGGAACCAAAAATTAAGTGATTATTTTGTGGAAGACGGCGACTTTTTTAGATTACAGAATATAACTTTAGGGTATACAGTAAATAAAAATGGAGATCTAAAAGGAATTCCCGTTACCAGAATTTATTTTACAGCGGAGAAACCATTGACAGTATTTAATTACAATGGGTTTAACCCGGAAGTTGCAGACGGCGTAGACAATGAAACCTACCCAATACCTGCGGTATATACAATTGGAGTAAATCTTAAATTTTAAATAAGTAACTATGAAACTATTTTATAAAATTACCAATACCAGCTTATTTATCTTGTCGTTATTGGTACTAGGGGGATGTTCAGACAAATTGGATGAGTTGGAACTGAACAATGATTTTGCCGGTGGTACAGATTTTACCAAAACCGCGGACATGCAACTTTCTATCATTGGGGTTTATGCGGCCTTTCAAGATAGGGGCTGGGAACAACCTCTTCTAATTTCAGTAAGGGGTGATGATGTAAATGCCGGAGGGCTTGGAGATCAGCAGGATTTTGCTGAAACCGATCTTTTTAATTATAACAAAGACTACTGGATGTATAATTCCTTGTGGGAGAATGTGTATAAAGATGTTATCACTACACATACCGCTATGGAGCAGATACAGAGATATCAGGAATTTGCAAATGTAACCGGTGTTGCTTTGGGAAATCAATATATAGCTGAAGCCAAGGTAATAAGGGCAATGATACTCTTTCAGATTTCCCAGGTATTTGGCGATGTATTTATTCCGGAATCTTCTGATACCGAACAACTATTAATGGTAGAGGTTCTGCCTACCAAGGAAGAGGTTATGCAACATATCTCAGATCAAATGGATGAAGCCATTCCCTTTTTGCAAGATATGCGTCCAAATAGCCGTATTGATCTCCCAGGAGGCGCCACCATTTATACAGCCCTCGCTATAAAAGCTATGGCCAACCAGGAATTGGAAAACTACCAGGCAGTAGCCGATGCTACAGGCCAGATTATAAATTCTGGTTTATTCAGCCTGTACCCGGATTTTTATGAATTATTCAAAACTCCGGGAAAATTGAGCAATGAAAGTATACTCTCCCTTCAATATTCTGATTATGGCCAGGGCGAAGGTGACGCCAATAGGCATTTATATGCCCCTTATGGCCCGGAAAACTGGACACCTGCAGTTGCCGGAGCGGGAAGTGGATGGGGGTTTTTCGAGCCTAGCATGAAATTTATCAAGTTTATGTTGGATCGGGGAGAATCAGTTCGTCTGGAAACCAGCGTGCTTTTTACAAACCGCGGAATTTCTGCGATTAAGTCAGATCCCAACTATGCTACACTTCCGGGATGGATTTCCAATACAACAAGGGATGGAGATGTTATCAATGATTATGCCCGTGCATTATTTGCCAGTGGTAAACATTATATGCCATCCAATCAGCTAATCACTGGCAGAACTGAGTATGGCAGCAATAAAAATTACAATGTAATTCGTTATGGAGAAATTTTGCTAATGTATGCTGAAGCCTTGACACAAGGTGCATCTGGCTCAGCTATTAGTGCAGATCAGGCGGTTAATTTGGTTAGGGCCAGAGCAGGCCTTGATCCATTGCAAGATGTTAGCCTGGATGATGTACTAGATGAAAAATTTGCTGAGTTGAGCATGGAATGGGGGAAACGCTATTTCGATATGATCAGATTGGGGAGAACTGATGAACTAAGCTATGATGGAAGAACCTTTACCTCAGACAAGGCTTTTCTTCCTTATCCTCAAATCCAAGTTGATCAATTTCCTATTCTTAACGGATCTTCAAATTAATAAATGCTAATTATAAATCAATAAAAATGAAAAAATTAAATATACCTTTTATTGGACTTCTTTTATTATTTCTTGCATTTACTTCTTGCGAATATGATGGAATTGATCCAATAACAGCAGTAGATCCAGGTCCTGATGGATCAGATCCACAAGTGACAGTTTTATTTCCTACGGAAGGGTCAAGGATTCAGGATTTGGATCTGGTTTCTTCAATAGTAATAAAAATGGAAGTAGTAGATGATATTGAGATAGCATCAATATCAGTATCAATTGATGGAACTGAAATTGCGAATTTAACTGAATTTTTGGATTATCGTATTGCCAAAAAACAATTGACTTATGATAACATAACCTCTGGAGATCATGTGTTAACCGTGACAGCCACAGATATGGAGGGTAATTCAACTACCACTGCAGTTAATTTTAGCAAAGCTCCACCGTATTCTCCTATGTTTGCCGGAGAAATTTTCTACATGCCTTTTGACGATAATTTTATTGAACTGGTAAGTGTTACACCTGCTGCAGAAGTTGGAACTCCTAGCTTTGCGGGAGATGCTTTTGTAGGAACTAATGCCTATAAAGGCACCACAGATTCCTATCTCACATTTCCGGCTGTTCCAACTCTTGGAAATGAATTTACCGCGGCTTTTTGGTATAAGGTAAATGAAACTCCGGATCGTGCCGGTATATTGGTTATGGGTAATGATCTTCCTGAAAATCGTAATCAGGGGTTTAGATTATTTAGGGAAGGAAGTGCTACTGAACAAACTATTAAGCTAAATGTTGGAATAGGTACAGGTGAAAGCTGGAATGATGGCGGAGTTTTAGATGTAACTGCAGGCGAATGGGTTCATATTGCTTTTTCAATCTCGGCAACCGAAACGGTTATTTATTTCAATGGAATGCCGGTAAGAACAGCAACAATGTCTGCCCCTGTAGATTGGACAGGTGTTGAAGAATTGACTATTGGTGCCGGTGGTGAAACCTTTAGTTATTGGGATCATTTATCGGATAGTAGCCCAATGGATGAATTACGCCTGTTTAATACGGCATTATCACAAGGTGAAATTCAAAATATGATAAATGCTTTTAACCCTTATGAGCCAAAATATGCGGGTGAAACACTTTATATTCCATTTGATGGCACTTATGCCGAATATGTTACCAATAGAATATCAACTGTTGTTGGAACTCCGGGTTTCAAAGGAGACGGCGCGATTGGAGGTGATGCATACGAGGGTGCCCTGGATTCTTATTTAACCTTACCAACGGGTGGATTGCTACAAGATCAATTTAGTGCGGCCTTTTGGTATAAAGTAAATGCCATGCCGGATAGAGGAGGGATTTTAACTATAGGACCACCTGATGCGGATAATGCAGATTTTCCCGAAATTCAAAACAAGCGTACCAGTGGGTTTAGGTTGTTTAGGGAAGGGAATGCCACTGAACAAAGAATAAAATTAAATGTTGGAACCGGAGCAGCCGATAGCTGGAATGATGGCGGTATTATTGATGTAACTGCCGGAGAATGGGTACATGTCGTTTTTACCATCTCAGCAACACAAACAATAATTTATTTAAATGGCGTGGCCTTTCCTGCGCCCCTCCCTGGTCCTGCAGACTGGACTGCTTGTGATTTACTCTCTGTTATGTCTGGAGCTCCAAGATTTACTGAATGGGGGCATAAGTCGGATGTTAGTAATATGGACGAACTGCGCTTTTTTAACAAAGTACTTACAAAGGCTGAAATTGATATTATGATGGCCGAATAAATAAACAGAGACTCCGGAATGCTTAAGAAATTTCGGAGTCTTTCTTTTTAATTGAATTTGTCAAACCTTTGGTTAATTTAGATTTCTAAGGCTTTATTAGTTGACAAATAAAAATGCTGCCACTAAAGGAACTATTCTGAAATAGGAAATTTTTAGCTCCAGTTTAAGCGCAATCCATTTACCATCTTTTGGTAGAGGCAAAACCTGCTTCAAGGATTTGCAAGGAAGCGGTTATGTTTTAATGAACTAATAAAATTGAAAAAAATGTTCAGATTTTCTTATATTTTAGGTTTAGTGATCTTATTTTTTTCCTGTTCCGAAAAAGGACCCGGATATGAGGAGCCCTATGTTCCACCCAAAGATAATGGCACGCCGGAAGTTACATTAACAGATAATGAGATCTTGGATCTTGTGCAAAAACAAACGTTCAGGTATTTCTGGGATTTTGCAGAGCCTAATAGCGGTATGGCGCGGGAACGTTCCCAGACTGATGCTTATGGGGGTAATTCAAGGAATATAGTCACTATGGGGGGGGGCGGTTTTGGAATCGCTTCCTTTCCTGCTGCTGTAGAACGTGGTTGGGTAAGCCATTTGGAGGCTGTTGCCCGGTTGCATAAAATTCTCGATTTTTTGGAATCTGTTCCCAGATATCATGGAGTATTTTCTCATTGGTATAATGCTAATTCTGCTACAACACGACCTTTTGGAGATAAGGACGATGGGGGCGACCTTGTAGAAACAGCTTTTCTAATTCAGGGATTACTCATTAACAGGCAATATTTTTCGGCAGAAAGCGAATCTGAGATTGCTTTACGCGAAAGAATAACCACACTTTGGGAAGAGGTAGAATGGAATTGGTACACTCAGGGGGAAAACGTACTTTACTGGCACTGGTCACCAACTTATGCTTTTCAGAAAAACCTTCAAATAAAGGGTTGGAATGAATCCCTGATCATATATGTTCTGGCTGCAGCTTCTCCAACCTTTCCAATTTCAACGGAAGTCTATCATCAAGGATGGGCTTCAGGCGGGAATATAAAAACAAATCGTGCACATTACGGGCAGCAAATGCCGTTGGGTCCATCTCTTGGTGGTCCGTTATTTTTTTCGCATTATTCCTTTATCGGCCTGGATCCGCGTAATTTAAACGATCGATATGCAAATTACTGGGAGCAAAACAAAGCCCATAGTCTTATTAATTACCAATACTGCATTTCCAATCCCAAAAATTATCCGGGATATGGTCCAAATTCCTGGGGACTAACAGCCTCCGATAGTTATAATGGTTATTCTGCACACAGTCCAACAAATGATCTTGGAGTAATTACGCCCTCTGCGGCTCTTTCTTCTTTTCCTTATACTCCTGAAAAATCTATGGCTGCTTTGCGATATTTTTATGAAGAAAGAGGTACTGATCTTTGGGGTGAATATGGTTTTTATGATGCCTTTTCCGAAAACGAGGATTGGTATGCTGATGGCTATCTGGCCATAGATCAGGGACCAATCATAGCAATGATAGAAAATTATCGTACCGGCTTACTTTGGAAACTTTTTATGCAAAATGAAGAAATACAAGATGGTTTAGACAAACTGGGGTTTAATTATTAATAGAATTATTAATCATGAAAATAAGTGGAGTTTTTTGGATTTGTCTTTTTTTTCCGTTGATACAATATGCTCAGGAAACTGAATATAACCACGTATTTTTTGATAATAGTTTAATGGAAGAGCGTTGGTTTTATAGTGAAACTTCTTACTCTTCGCCTTCTCATATCTTAAATATACAAGGTAGACTTCCAATAGAAACTGAACAGGCCTTTACACCCGGCAATAGTCTACAATTAAATTACCGTTCTGCAAAAGAGGGAAGCTGGATAGTGAACCTTAATTACCCAGTCTGGCGCGGTAAAGATTTTCTAAAAAAAGGGGATGTGCTGAGTTTCTGGCTATATGTTTCTGGCGAAATTCAAAAGGATAAACTCCCGGAAATAGCCATTGGTTTAGACGAGGAGGAAATCGCTAATTATATTCCTATGGGCGAATATATTGGTGATTATTCAGAAAAGAAATGGATCCAGGTAAAACTGCCGTTGGAAGAATTTATAGGATCTGAAGAATATACCAACAGCAATAATATCAAAGTGATTTCAATTAAACAATCGTCCAATGATGTAGGGAAACACGAAATTTTAATCGATCAGGTTGAAATTCTTAACCAGGCAATTCCTGCAGTAGAATTACTGACTCCAGAATTAAAAAGTGCAGAAGGTTTTGAAAGACATGTAGATCTTAGTTGGAAGCTTGAGGATACTGAAGCCACTCGTTATGTTAAAATATACCGCTCTAATGATAATGTTAATTTCACCGGGGTAGGTGTTCAAAGTCCAGATAAATTTTCTCGCTATGTAGATTATACCGGTGTTCCAGGAAAAACCTACTACTATAAACTAAGCAGTCTTGGATATGATTATTCTGAATCTCAGCTTACTGAATCTATTAAAGTTAGCACCAGAGAAATGAGTGATGAAGAGCTACTGGATATGGTACAGGAAGCAAGCTTTCGTTACTACTGGGATGGTGCTGAAGTTAATAGTGGTTTAGCGCTTGAAAATATACCCGGAAGAAAAAATATGATTGCTACGGGGGCTTCTGGTTTTGGAATAATGGCGATGATCGTTGGGGTAGAAAGAGGCTTTATAACAAAAGATGAATTTATAATCCGAATGGAGAAAATAGTCCATTTTGTTGAAAATGGAGATCGTTTTCACGGCGCATTACCGCATTTTATGGACGGACCCACCGGCAAAGTAGAAGCCTTTTTTGGAAAATATGATGATGGTGCAGATTTAGTTGAAACCTCTTTTTTTATGCAGGGACTTTTAGTTGCCGAGCAATATCTATCAAAGGATAATCCCGAAGAAAAAAACCTGAGAGATGGAATTTCTACTATCTGGAAAGATGTAGAATGGGATTGGTTTAAAAAACAGGAAGATAGCCTTTATTTATTCTGGCATTGGTCGCCGCAACATAAATGGCATATAAATCATAAGCTCATAGGCTGGAATGAAACCATGATAACTTATTTCCTCGCTATAGCATCGCCCACTCATAGTATTCCAGCTAAAATGTATTACAGTGGTTGGGCCAGTCAGGATACCATCGCACAAAACTATCGATCAAATTGGGGTCAAACATCAGAAGGCTCGATGTATTCTAATGACAAAAGCTATTTCGGAATTCCCTTAGAAGTAGGCGTAGGTATTGGAGGTCCGCTCTTTTTCTCTCATTATTCTTTTTTAGGACTTGACCCCAGGAAAATGGAGGATAAATACACCAATTATTTCGAGAATAACAAAGATATAGTTTCAATTAATTACAGGTATTGTTGTGAAAATCCGGGAGATTTTGAAGGTTACGGAGAGAAAAGTTGGGGATTAACTGCAAGTGATGGTCCCCGGGGTTATAAAGCTCGAGAAGCAAAAGTTGAAATGGACGATGGTACGATTGCACCTACTGGGGCAATATCTTCTTTTCCATATACTCCAGAAAAATCAATGGATGCATTAAAGCACTTTTATCGCGAATATGGATCTTTTCTTTGGGGAGAGTATGGATTTAGAGATGCATTTAACCTTTCTGAAGATTGGACTGCTAATATTTTTATGGGTTTAAACCAGGCTCCAATGGTAGTGATGATAGAAAATCATAGAAGCGGACTAATATGGGATTTGTTTATGAAGAACGAAAACGTGCAGGAAGCGCTTCAAAAAATAAAGAATGTAGAAAAGTGAATTATCACTATTATCATTAAACCGAAAACTAAATTATAGATCCAATGACACACTTCAAATCAATTATCTTCTTTCTCGCATTAATATTTTGCGTAGGCTGTAAAAATGAAAATAAAAGTGGAGCAAATAAAGAAATAGAAAAAACAGAAACCAAAACACTTTCTAAAGAAGCTTTGCTGGATACAGTTCAAAGACAAACTCTCAAATATTTTTGGGATTATGCCGAGCCAAATTCAGGGATGGCACGCGAACGCTATCACCCTGATGGGGAATATCCAAAAAACGATGCTCATGTGGTAACCACCGGAGGATCTGGTTTTGGACTTATGGTCATAGTTGCGGGGATGGAACGCGAATTTATTCCCCGGGATTCGGCAGTAGCACGATTGGATAAAATCGCAGAATTTTTAGATAATGCACCAAGATTTCACGGGGTTTGGCCGCATTGGTTAAACGGCGAAACAGGCGAAACCCAGGCTTTTAGTGACAAAGATAACGGGGGAGATCTTGTTGAAACCTCATTTTTAGCACAGGGCTTTATCGTGGTGAGGGAATATTTGAAAAATGGAAATGAGCAAGAACAGGCAGTGGCCCAAAAATACGATGAGCTTTGGAAAGGCATCGAGTGGGACTGGTACACAAATAATAAAGACGGACTTTACTGGCACTGGTCACCGGATTATCAATGGGAAATGGATTTTATGATCGAAGGTTACAATGAGTGTTTGATTACGTATGTTATGACTGCTTCATCACCGGATCATTCCATAGAAGCAAGTGTATTTCATAATGGTTGGGCTCGGGGTGGAGATATCTCCACCGATGTTGAAGCTTATGATCTTCCTCTAATCTTAAAGCACAATACCAGGGGAGATAAAGGTGGTCCACTTTTTTGGGCACATTATTCCTATCTGGGATTAAATCCCAAAGGTTTGAGTGACGATTATGCCAATTACTGGGATCTTAATGTAAATCACTCTAAAATTAATTATCTGTATTGCCAGGAAAATCCAAATGACTTTGAAACCTATAATGAAAACTCATGGGGATTAACAGCCAGTTACACTCGTAATCCTGATGATGGAGTTGGGTATACCGCGCATTCTCCCGATAATGATAAAGGTGTGGTGTCACCTAATGCCGCTTTAAGTTCATTGCCCTATACTCCGGAAGAATCTATGAAAGCAATGAGGTATTTTTTTGAGGATCAAAGTGAATTGCTTTGGGGTCCTGCAGGATTTTACGATGCCTTTAGCCTTGTGGGAACTCCGTGGGTAGCTGAAAAATATCTTGCGATAGATCAGGGACCAATTGTAGTAATGATCGAAAATTATCGATCCGGGCTTATCTGGGACTTATTTATGGGAGCTCCTGAGGTGAAAAATGGTTTGGATAAATTAGGCTTTAATTATTAATAGAAAATGATATTTGGAAGACTACATATTTTAATCTTACTTATGGTTGTCATGAGTTTATTCAATGTATGTGCTTACGCACAAAACAGTTTTGAGTTTGTGGTGATTCCCGATACGCAAACCTATGTTGAAGAATTTCCTGAAGTTTATTTGAAGCAAATGGAATGGATTGCAAATCAAGGGGACAGATTCTCCTTTGTGTTGCATGTGGGTGATATCACTCAAAATAACTCGGAGGCAGAATGGGCAATTGCTAAATCTGGATTTTCTCTTTTAAACGGAAAGATACCTTTTAATATAGTACTTGGAAACCATGATATGGGAAGCGAACCAGGTAAATTTGCTGATACTAGAAACACAGCCTTAGCCAATACATTTTTTCCCGTTGAAGAATATATAAAAAATTCAAATACCATTGCAACATTTCCTAAAAATACAATTGACAACTCGTGTGCAGAGTATAAACTTATTGGAGAAAAATGGTTGGTGTTTTCATTGGAGTTTGGACCTCAAAACAAAACGGTTGAATGGGCGAATAATTTAATTAAAAAACACCCAAATCATAAAATAATTTTAAATACACATGCATATATGTATGATGATAATACCTTGCAGGACGGGGAAGACAGGTATTTGCCTCAAAAATATGGTGTTGGTAGTGAAGTTGGCGAACATGCTGTAAATGATGGCGGTCAACTTTGGGATAAATTAATTAAGCCAAATAAAAACGCCATCTTGGTTTTTTCCGGACATATTCTGGGTTCAGGGGTTGGGCAGTTAGTTTCTAAAAATAGCTATGAAAATGATGTTTATCAAATGCTAGCCAATTATCAAAAAAATGTGATAGGTGTTGAAAAAGGGGATTCAGGTTATTTGCGAATCATTAAAGTTGATAAAAAGGAAAAAACTATTTCTGTTAAAACATATTCCCCACGGTTAGATACATTCAAAACAGAACCTGAGCATGAATTTGTTTTTAAAGATGTTAATATATAATATAAATGGGATATTCAAAAAGCATAAAATTATTGGTTTTGTTACTGATTTTCTTCGGAAGTAAAATGAATGCACAAAAAACATTTTACAAAAAGGCCATTTTCATCAAAGGTCAAGATACTTTAAAATACAGGATCTTATTGCCGAAAGATTTTTCAGAATATAAAAAATATCCGGTTGTATTGTTTTTACATGGGGCAGGGGAACGCGGTAGTGATAATGAATCTCAACTTACACACGGCAGTGAACTTTTCCTGAATAAACAGGAAGATTTTCCGGCGATTGTGATTTTTCCGCAGGCTCCAAAGGAAGATTATTGGGCAAAAGTAGAAGTAAACCGAGATACGATTCCATTCAAGTTCAACTTTAAAAATGACGAGGAATCAACTAAGTCTTTAAAACTGGTTATTGGGTTAATGGAGGATTTGCTCACCAAAGATTTTGTCAATAAGGACAGGATCTATGTTGGAGGACTTTCTATGGGCGGAATGGGCACCTTTGAAATTATATATAAAAGACCTGAAATGTTCACCGCAGCTTTTGTGATTTGCGGAGGCGCAGATCCCTTTATCGCCAAAGCATATCCAAAAGGCTTTAATATCTGGATATTCCAAGGTGAAAAAGATGATGTTGTTCCGCCTGAATATTCAAAGGCCATGGCCAGGGCAATCAACACCAATGGAGGAAATGCAAAACTTTCTTTGTATCCAAACGATAATCACAATAGTTGGGACTCCGCCTTTGCCGAACCGGAATTGTTGCCCTGGTTGTTTTCACAAAAACGATCTGAATAAGGACGAGAAAAGAATTTGACAATTATTAATTTGTTTAAGACGGAAAGAAATGAAAAGTTATAATAACATACTTACAGCAACG
>JBDNHN010000010.1:0-5468 GCA_041688725.1 Gillisia sp. | reverse complement strand
TATTGCACCAGTAGGGGTTAATACTGTTGATGAATCACTTTACAATGTAGATCCATATTACACCGATCCTGCACAACTTAACGATTTTGATCGTATCGTTGAAGCCAATAAACAAGGAACCAACTGGTTTCAAGAAATTTTTAATTCAGCGCCTATTACCAGCCACAATCTTTCGGTAAGTAATGGTAGTGAAAAGGGGAGTATTTTATTCTCACTCAATTATTTCGATCAAAAAGGAACTCTGAAAAACACCTATTTAAAGCGCTACACCATGCGTGTAAATACAATTTTTAATATTACCGATAACGTTAGGGTGGGAGAAAATCTTAGTTTTGCCATTCGCGAAAATCCGCAAATTGGTGCCCTATCAGAAGGTAGTGCAATTGGAATGGCCTTTAGGGAACAGCCTATCATTCCCGTTCGTGATATTAATGGGAATTTCGCAGGTTCTTTTGGACAGGGGCTTGGAAACGCCAGAAATCCTGTAGCCATCCAAGATCGATTGCAGAATGATCGTGGAGTTTCTAATAAATTATTTGGTAATATTTTCGCTGAAATAGACTTTTTAGAAAATTTCACGCTTCGTACCACTTTTGGAGGACAGTATTTTTCAAATACTTTTAATTCATTTGCATTTCCCGAATATGAAAACGCTGAAAATAATTCAGTGAATTCTTATAGTGAAGGTGCGCAAACCAACTTCAATTGGACCTGGACCAACACTTTAACGTATAAAAACACTTTTGCCGATATACATAACTTAACAGTAGTATTGGGTACAGAAGCCTATCAAAATAAAGGACGTGAGGTAGGTGGATCTACCCAATCTTACTTCTCCTTTGATCCCGATTATGTAACCTTAGATACCGGATCTGGTACTCAAACCAATTATAGTTTTAAATATGCAGATGCGCTTTCTTCCGTTTTCGGGCGGGTAGATTATAATTTTGACGACCGTTATTTATTTGGCGCTACTATTAGAAGGGATGGTTCTTCCCGCTTTTTAAATGAGCAATATGGTTGGTTTCCCGCTGCTAGCGCCGGCTGGAACATAAACAACGAAAGTTTCTTTGAATCTAATTGGATAGACAACTTAAAAGTAAGAGCTGGATATGGAGTAATGGGGAACCAAATTAATGTGGACCCCGCCAATTCATTTACCACTTTTGGAGGAAATAATCAAACTTCCTTTTATGCTATTTCAGGTAGTAATTCCTCTACCAGCGAAGGTTTTCAGCAGTCGAGAATTGGAAATCTCGGTGCGAAATGGGAAAAGAATATTAATGCAAACTTTGGGATAGATGCTACTTTATTTAATAATAGTGTGCAAATTACTGCCGATTATTATCGTAAAGATGTAAACGACCTTTTGTACAACCCTAACATGCCGGCTACAGTAGGTTCGGCAACAGTACCCTATGTTAATGTGGGTAAAATGACCAATAGCGGAATAGATTTAGATCTTTCTACCTATTTCACTCTTGCAAATGATTTGCAGTTTAATACTACAGTTACTTTAACCAGTTATAATAATGAAATTGTACAAATTGCCGATGGATTAAACTATTTTGATTTGGAAGGACGTCGATTTAATGGCAGTTCTATAATCCGAAATGCCGAAGGTGGTTCTGTTAGCCAATTCTTTGGTTATAAAGTGGATGGCTTCTGGGATTCTCAAGACGAGATTGACCAGGCAAATGCTGCAGCAATAGAAAGTACTGGAAACCAAAATACCACCTATCAATCTGATGTTGCCGTTGGGCGTTTCCGTTTTGCCGATATTAATGGTGACAATCAGATTAATTCCGATGACCGTACTTATATTGGCGATCCCAATCCCGATTTTACTTACGGACTCAATTTAGAGTTAATGTATAAAAATTGGGATTTCAGTATGTTTTTATACGGTTCACAAGGAAACGATATTTGGAATAACGTAAAGTGGTGGACAGATTTTTACAGCTCCTTTGGAGGTGCTAAAAGCTCTACTGCCCTTTATGATTCATGGACTCCAGAAAACACTAACGCAAGTGCACCAATTCAACAAACCGTGGGTTCTTTTAGTTTGGCAGATGTTCCCAATTCCTATTTTGTTGAAGATGGTTCGTATCTTAGGGCGAAGCAAATCCAGTTGGGTTATACGCTGCCTACTTCGGTGTTAGACGTAATTAGGATTTCTAAACTAAGAATATATGTGCAAATGGCCAATGCATTTACCATTACCTCCTATTCGGGTATTGACCCAGAAATCTCTGGAGGCTCAGTAAGTTTTGGAATTGATGAAGGAGCATATCCTAACCAAAGACAACTGATTTTTGGACTTAACGCAAGTTTATAATAATTAAAATACTGATTATGAAAAATTATAAAATTTTATGGATCTTATTTTTAGTGGGAATAACTTCACTAAGTATGGGATCTTGTAGTGAAGAATTCTTAGACCAGCCCGCATTAGGCTCATTAAGTGAAGATGTGGTGGCAAATAAAATAGGTGTAGAAAAATTACTTATAGGCGCCTATGCAGCATTAGACGGACAAGGACTTGGAGGAGGAAACCCTTGGGAATCTGCAGCAGATAACTGGATATATGGTGCAGTTGCTGGTGGGGTAGCCAGCAAAGGAAGTTTTGGTGGTGACCAGCCGGCCATTGACCAAATTGTAAAATTTATTTCTAACCCTTCCAATGGTTTTTATAACAGCAAATGGATAGCTGCTTACGAGGGAATTGTTCGTGCCAATAATATTTTGAATGTCCTTCCCAATGTAGAGGATATAAGCGAAGAGGATAGAAGTAATATTGCAGGACAAGCCAGGTTCTTACGTGGTCATTACTATTTTGAACTAAAGAAAATGTTTAATATGGTACCGTGGATTGATGAAAATACCGAAGATCCGAAGCAACCTAACGATACCGACATCTGGCCTAATATTGAAGCCGATTTTCAATTTGCTTTTGATAACTTACCAGGCACCCAATCAGAATTTGGGCGTGCCAATAAATGGGCGGCTGGAGCCTACCTTGGTAAAACATATCTATATCAGCATAAATTTCCTGAAGCTTCAACTGTATTCACACAGGTAATTGAATCTGGTACAAATTCAGCAGGAGTAAAATATGATCTTGTTGCCCAATTCGAGGACAACTTTGATGCCGAAACAGAAAATAACGCCGAAACGGTATTTGATATACAAATGGTGGCCAATGATGGTACCAGTACTATCGCAAATTCTAATCAGGGCGGGATGCTGAATTTCCCTTATAATAGTCCGTTTAGATGTTGTGGCTTTTATCAACCTACTCAAAATCTTGTAAATTCATTTAAAACAAAACCAAATAACGGCTTACCTTATTTGGATAACTATAATCAAGAGCCGGTAAAAAGTGATATGGGGGTAGATGCAGATGCATCATTTACACCTTATACTGGCCCTGTAGATCCGCGTTTAGACTGGACAGTAGGCCGTCGCGGTATTCCCTATCACGATTGGGGAAATCATCCAGGTGCAACCTGGATAAGGGATCAATCTTACGGTGGGCCGTATGCTCCTAAAAAGAATATTTACTGGCAGGCAACCCAAGATCTATATAGCGATCAAAGTTCCTGGGCACCCGGCACTGCACTTAATGTTCGTGTGATTCGTTTCGCCGATGTGCTTTTAATGGCTGCTGAAGCTGAAGCACAAACTGACAATTTAGGTCCTGCCATGCAATATGTAAATCGGGTTCGCGAGCGGGCTTCAAATCCTCAAGGATTCTTAAAAGAATACATCGATGAGAATAGTCCGCTTACAGGTTTCAACGAAGCTAAAAATGCGGCCAATTATAACATCGGTTTATACACAGCTTCAGAATTTTCTTCCAAAGAAAATGCCCTGGATGCAATTTACTACGAACGTAAACTTGAATTAGCCATGGAAGGACACCGCTTTTTTGACTTGGTGCGCTGGGGAATAGCTGAGGAAACCTTAAACGATTACTTTCAATATCAAGGTCAGCTGACTACCGATGTTCTGGGCGGCCGGTTTATTTCTGGTAAGACTGAATACTACCCTATTCCTCAAGCCCAAATAGACCTTAGCTTGAACAATGCTGGGGAAGCCACCTTAACCCAAAACCCCGGGTACTAGGTTAATTTATAAGATTTACAATTTATTTATAAATTTAGCAACAGACCAATAACATTTGAGTTATTGGTCTGTTGTTTTAAAATTTCATAAAGTTAAAACTGGCGACTTAAACAAATTCAAAATAAAATACAGAAACGCCTTTTTTTTAATTCATAAGAACTATTTAATTTAGCCCTTAAACCAACCTGAAAAACTATCTAAAATTTAAAATATTTAAAAACCAATATTTAATCATGATAAAAAAAGACAGACGTTCCTTTATAAAAAAATTAGGAATTGCAGGTGCAACAGCAGCCATTTTCCCCTCAACTCTTGCCGCAGAGACAAAACACGTCAACATATTAAGCCGACAACTATTAGCTGGTGAAAACAAAGTTTTAAAAATCGCATTAATCGGTGCCGGAGGCATGGGTAGCGCGGATACAAATACAGCCCTAAAGCACAAAAATATAGAGCTGGTTGCCGTTTGTGATTTGTACGACGGAAGGTTAGACGATGCCAAAAACAAATGGGGAAGCGATTTATACCTCACCAAAAACTATCAAGACGTTTTAAAACGTAGTGATATTGATGCAGTAATTATAGGAACCCCCGATTTTTGGCATAAAAAAATCAGTATAGATGCCTTAAATGCCGGGAAGCATGTGTATTGTGAGAAACCCATGATACATAATATCGATGAAGGGCAGGATATCATTAAAGCCTGGAAGAAATCAGGGAAAATAATGATGGTGGGTAGTCAGGGCATGTCGTCCCTGGGTAATGAAAAAGCCAAAGAACTATTGGCATCCGGTGCTATTGGCGAGCTTAATTATGCCGAGGGTTTTTGGGCACGAAACTCCGCAATTGGCGCCTGGCAATACCCTATCCCGCAGGATGCCTCTACGGAGACAGTAGATTGGCAAAAATATATTTCCATAAGCGAAGATCGTCCATTTGATCCCCTACGATTTTTTAGATGGCGAAATTACCTGGATTATGGGACAGGAATGGCCGGTGATCTTTTTGTACACCTGTTCTCCAGTTTACATTTTATCACGAATTCCCTGGGGCCTAATAAAATTGCAGCCACAGGCGGTTTGCGTTATTGGGAAGATGGTCGGGAAGTACCCGATGTGCTTTTAGGGATGTTTGATTATCCAGAAAGTAAGCAGCACCCTGCCTTTAACCTTTCTTTGCGTTGTAATTTTGTAGATGGGACCAGTGGAAGTACTTATCTAAAAATTGTGGGGAGTAAGGGCTCTATGGATGTGGAATGGGATCGGGTCACTTTAAAACGCAATGCCGGAGGTGAGAGTGATGATCCGTTTTTTGCTGAAAAAGCCAAAGAAGAATCAAGC
>JBDNHN010000599.1:0-2097 GCA_041688725.1 Gillisia sp. | reverse complement strand
TCCATCGGCATACCCGGCGGTAAGCGAATTTCCAAGTGCTACATAATTTGAAAAGTCGGCTTCTCCATTGGAATAAAAACCAGCTTCATCAATCGGGTTGTCTAATTCCGGCTCACAGGACAAAAATCCCAATGCCAGAAGAGGTAAAAATTTTAAATATTTTTTCATTTTATAATCTGGTTTATTATAATTTATATGTGATTCCTAATCCAGGTACAATTGCACTAGATTTATAAGTTCCTCCAAATGGCTCTCCTTCGTATTCAGGAAAATCTTTCGGATTGGGATCGTAAGATGCCTGAACTTCTTTAAATCGTACATACAATAAAGAAGCATCTATGGCAAAATTTGCATTTACATTGAATGAAAGCCCTCCGGTATAACCGCTTGCATCATTTCGGGGGGTCTCAGGAGCAAAATAGCCTGCCTGCACAGGAGATTCATCAAAATAATATCCGGCTCTAAGAGTAAACATTTCGTTTGCATCGTATTGCACTCCAAACCTGTAAATAGAAGAATCTTTATAATTCCTCGGATTTTTGGAATCCGGTACGTTAGGACTGGCGAAATCTATATCCAGGGAATCATACACATCCCAATAGGTGCGGTTATAGTCAAATGCGAATAGCCATTTATTGAGAAATTCATAAGAAACACCAACCGTAAGTTCAGCAGGAAGTGGCAATGAAGCATTGAAAGTTGTATTTTCAAAAGGGGTTAACGGGGAATTGGGAATATTGCTAAAGGTGGCATCCCCATCTTTGGCATCTATCATTATTTCCGAACGATAGTTCAAACCAATCCTGAAATTCTCTGTGGGCGTGATCATAGTACTTGCAGACCAGCCCCAGGCAGATACACCGCTTGCATCTATAGTCACGTTGCTTCTGTTCCCATCAATATCGGATAAAGTCCTGGTTAAATTTCTGTTGAAATTAACGCTTCCACTTACGTAAATGGGTCCGCCACCTACACTTAAATATTTTGAGATTTTAATAGATGCAACCGGTTGAACATAGATAGCGGCTAATTCAATATCGTTGACAAGATGAGATCCGGGCCAGTCCTTTTCCCACTCAACACTGCTGCCATAAGGAGTATAAATGCTTAGCCCTAAAGCCAACCAATCCTTTACCTTATAGGAAGCATATAGATAGACAGGAGTTCCTACCGGGCTATCTGTTCTGGCCAACTGTCCAAATTCTTCATTTTGCCAAACCACATCCGAAAATACGGCACTTACCCCGGCGGAGATATTAATTTTATTTTCAAGATATACAAGTCCTGAAGGATTAAAAAAGCCTAACTCGGCACTATTCACAACAGCAACACCGGTATGACCCATAGCCAGCGCGCGCTGGCCCTGTAGAGCTACACGATAACCTCCAGCGTAAGTTACAGCCGTAGCTAACATAATAAGCATTAGTAATAAAAGTTTTTTCATAATTAAAATTGGTTTGGGTTTTTAATATTATGTAATAATCAAAGTTAATATTAAATACATATCAAGCAAGGATATGACCTAATTTATTATGCATACATAATAAAAGGACTCAGGAGCTAAGAAACCTCTGCACATTGTCATAAAAATCTTTCGCTTTTTCAGCATGAACCCAATGTCCGGCATTTGGGATGATGTGAATTTCCGAATTTGGAAAATGCTGTTTTATAAGAGGTTCATCTTCTTTTGTAATATAATTTGATTTTCCGCCCTTAATGAACAAGGTTGGTTTCAAAAACTTAAATCCGGGTGGCAATTCGGCGCCAACTTCTTCTATGGTTTCTTTTAAAACTTTTAAGTTTAACCGTAATGAAAGTTTTTCCTTGGTCTCCCAGTAAAGATTTTTTAACAAAAACATGCGGGTTCCCTGATCTTCCACAAATTTTGACAGGAATTCCTCCGCCTCTCCTCTTGAAGTAAGATTTTGGTTTTCAAGTGCTGTCAGGCCTTCCATTATTTGTTGATGATGTGGCGCATAATATTTTGGACTGATATCAACAACGATAAGCTTGTCAATTAAATCGGGATATTTCCCGGCTGCCAGCATTGCTGCTTTCCCTCCCATTGAATGGCCCAAAAGAATAATATTTTTCAAC
>JBDNHN010000127.1:0-3606 GCA_041688725.1 Gillisia sp. | reverse complement strand
GCTGTCAATTTAATACAGGCATTGTCAATTGCACGGGAGCATCAAAACACAGCAAACCCAGAAGAATTTCCTGACGATATTGACGAACAGACGATCCGGATCATGATGGGAATTATTGATGATAGAACTGATTCAAACGAGCTTGAATAAAAAATAATTTGTATCAAAATAGCAGTGGCAGCTCAAATCAGGAAAATCTAGTGCAACTTAATTGTGCTGCATTTTTTCTTTTAAAGACTAAGATTATCCATTTTAATGGTTTTTTCGTTTCTTTGGTTTTAACTTATGCACTTTCATAAATTATAAATAAGGCCGTTTGCTTCATAAAAAGAAAGCTTAAATTGGTTTAATAAGAACCCTTAAAAAACAAAATGATTATGACTAAGACAAAAATTACAGTAAACAATAATGGATCGCTGAGAATAGAAGGGGATCTTGAAATCCTTGACAAAGCCGGGAACGCATATGATCTGGGAGGACGGGATATAGTATCACTTTGCCGTTGCGGGCATTCTAAAAACAAACCTTTTTGCGATGGATCTCATAAAGGCAATTTTGAACACGAAGCTGTTGCATTTGCCTTGCCGCCAAAAAAATAATCCGGATCAAATAAATAAAAATGCAGCACATCCTAGATGTGCTGCATTTTTATTTTTAAAAGTGAGATCAACCTTTAACCGATAGCGCGGATTTGCAATCCGTGCCTATTGCATCCGTGCCTACAATCACTATCAAAACAAATCTAACAAACAACATTATAAATCCATAAACACTTTCTAAACGATACAATAAACAATTACTTGTTAAAATTTGTGAATTAATTAATAGTGCTGTCTTTTTCTTTTAACATTCAATTTCGAAAAAGGCAGGGACTTCGGGCTAATTTTGTCAAACAAAATTTAATCTGTAAAAGAGTTGACTGTAAAAAGTCGGAATAGATACTCTGTTTTTAATTATCTCAAATCACAGTATCTGTTTCTACTTATTTTAGCACAGTAAAAAGCAAGATTAAATCTATTTTAATTAATCAAAAATAAATTTATGTCTATTCAAACAACAAATCCTGCTACGAACAAAGTAGTGAAATCATTCGATGAAATGACTGATGAACAAGTTGAAGCAGCAATAGAAAAGTTTAATGGCTTTTTTCAAGAATGGAAGAAAACTTCTTATGACGATCGAGCAAAAGTATTGCATAAAGTAGCCGAGCTGATGCGTAAAAGAAAAAGCGAGTTAGCCGAGCTAATCACCCTTGAAATGGGGAAAATTAAAGCACAATCGGAATGGGAAGTCGATCTAAGTGCCGATATATTGGATTACTACGCCGATAATGGTGAGGCCTTTCTTGCAGATAAAAAATTAAACCCTGAATCTGGTGAAGCATTTGTTCGAAATAGTCCTATAGGTGTCCTATTTGGTGTTATGCCTTGGAACTTTCCCTTTTATCAGATAGTACGATTTGCTGCGCCAAATATAATGGTAGGAAATACCATTTTATTAAAACACGCCTCGATAGTGCCACAATGTGGTATTGCAATTGAGGAATTATTTAGAGAAGCAAAAGCTCCGGAAGGACTATATATCAATTTAATGATTTCAGGAAAGCGAAGTACAGCTTTAGTAAGTGATAAGAGAATCAAAGGAGTGTCATTAACGGGTAGCGAAGGTGCAGGTTCAAGTGTCGCCGAAGCTGCAGGTAAAAATTTAAAAAAATCAGTACTTGAATTAGGTGGTAGTGATGCCTTTATAGTTCTAGAAGATGCTGATATCGATACCGCTGTTGAAATGGCTATTGCAGGAAGATATAGCAATACTGGGCAGAGCTGTGTAGCCTCAAAACGGTTTATTGCCGTAGCAGCCATAGCTGATGAGTTTTTAGAAAAGTTCGCCAAAAAAGTAGCCTCCCTTAAAGTAGGCGATCCAATGGATCCAAATACACAGGTTGGACCGCTTAGTAGTGAAGACGCTTTAGTCAACATATTGGACCAGGTGAAAAGATTTGAAAAAGCAGGCGCCAAAATTTTAGTTGGTGGTAAAAGGGCGTTTGATACCGGAGCCTTTATGCAACCTACAATTTTAACCAATCTAAAACGTGGAGTGCCTACTTTTCAGGAAGAATTATTTGGTCCCGTAGCCTCTTTTTACAAAGTCGAAAATGAACAAGAAGCTATAGATCTTGCAAATGACTCGCCTTTTGGTTTAGGGGGATCTATCTTTACAAAGGATATAGAACGAGCCATACGATTGGCCGACCAGATTGATAGCGGTATGGTTTTCATCAATCAACCTACAGGAACACAACCAGACTTGCCTTTTGGAGGAACCAAAGGTTCAGGTTACGGACGTGAATTATCTGAACTCGGAATTCATGAGTTTGTAAACAAAAAATTAATTAGAGTAAGCTAACACTCTAAAAACGTGTAATGTAGAACTGGTTTTTGAAATAGAGCAATCATTTTTCCGTTTTAGAATAGTGAGGAAATGTAACCCTGGATAGGGAAGCAATTAATTAAACTGGAATTTTCAAAATGGCAGGTATATAATTATACACTATTCGTAGAGGAAATGCAATAGGAAAAGCTCCTTTAAACTCCAAGTTGGAACGAGTCATAAAATAATCCGGATCAAATAAATAAAAATGCAGTACATCTTAAATGTGCTGCATTTTTATTTTTAATAGTTAGATCAACCTTTAACTGATAGAGCGGATTTGCAATCCGTGCCTACAATCACTATCAAAACAAATCTAACAAAACAACTTCTAGATCATTCTCTAAATCAGCATAATTTCTTGCGGAACTGAAATAGTCCCAAAGAAAATAATTAAATTCACCAACAAACCAAGTCAAAGTCGACAAGTCAGCGTCCCTACTTCCGTAACTTGTGTTAACTCATCTATAAAGTATGCCACTAGCTTATTATATATTATCTGCATTACTTATCACGGTGAGTATATTGCCATTTATAACCCATCAGCACTGGATGTTTCGGGTTTGGGAGTTCGGAAGGATTCAGGTGATGATCCTTCAACTCATAACACTGGCACTAGGAATCCTATTTGTAGAAGAAAAAAGCCTTCATTTCTGGGGAACAGTATTATTACATACAGGTCTTATAATTAACAATGTCATCATCTTAATTCCGTATACCACAGTATATAAGAAAAAAATACCAAAAAATAATCCGAAACATTCCAAGACAATTTCTATTATATCGGTGAATGTTTATCAATTTAATGAACGGTATGAAGAATTAATAAAGTTAGTTAGAGAAGTTAAACCCGATATCTTGCTTACCATGGAAACTAATCAGGCTTGGGAAGATGCCATGACCGAAATTGAGGGGGAATATCCAAATTTCAAAAAAGTGGCGTTAGAAAACACCTATGGAATTCATTTTTACACCAAACTACCTGCGAAATCTATAAAGGCTAATTATTTTATTGCAGACCATCTGCCCAGTATAGAGGCTTCCCTGCTTACCGAGAATGGCACATTATTTACCCTTTTTGGGGTTCATCCACCACCGCCAAGCCCAACCGAAGAGGACAATTCCAGAGAACGGGATGGAGAATTGCTTTCAATAGGCAGGAAAGTTATAGAAACT
>JBDNHN010000598.1:0-3847 GCA_041688725.1 Gillisia sp. | reverse complement strand
TTTAGGAGTACAATTTACAACCACTTTTTTCTTCTGAAATAATAAAGCATCAAAAGAAAAATCAGGATCATAATTCCCAAAAGCACAAAATAGCTGTATTTCCAACCCAATTCGGGAATATATTCGAAATTCATCCCATAAACCCCAGCAATAAATGTGAGCGGAATAAAGATCGTGGCCATAATCGTGAGCACCTTCATTACTTCGTTCATTCTGTTGCTGATGGTTGTCATGTACATTTCCATAAGTCCCCGTGTCATTTCCCTGTAAATATCAATATTTTCAGAAACCTGAATTACGTGATCATATAAATCCCTGAAATAGTTCCTGGTTTTTTCTTCAATTAGATTGTCCCCCAGTTTTTCTATCCGGCTAAGTACCTCGCGAAGTGGAAAAACCGCACGTCTTATGCGCAAAATAGTACGTTTTAATTCCTGAATTTGAAAGGTGATCTCGTCACTAGCCTGAGTCTGAAACAATTCTTCCTCCAGGATTTCAATTTTTTCACTGATGTTATCTATCACTTCAAAATAATTATCTATAATGGCATCAAGCAGACAAAACAATAAATAATCGGCACCTTTGCTGCGAATGCGTCCCTTGTTATTTGTAATTCGGTCTCTTACACCTTCAAATACATCTCCATCGGATTCCTGAAAAGTAAGAATATATCCTTTTCCCATCACCAAGCTTATGTGTTCAATGACAAGGCTTTGTATATTTTTATCAGAATTTTGTTTTGGGAAATAAAGCATTTTTACCACCATGAAAATATAACCCGGGTATTCGTCTACTTTTGGCCGCTGGTTGGTATTTGCGATATCTTCCTGTAAAAGAGGATGTAACTCATAATACTTGCCGAGTTTTTCAATTTCCAAAGTATTGCTAAGTCCGTCAATATTGATCCAGGAAACTTTGTCGGGATTTTCAAATTTGAAGGCATCTTCCGGATGAGTGGATTCGTAACGTTCAAAATTTTCCTCGTTATAATCAATAACCTCCAGTTTGGTTTCCGCAGATTCCTTCCTGCCAATATAGGTAACAGTCCCCGGTATCTGATTTAAAGCTTTGGTGGATTCCGGTCTTCGTAACAAATGCCTTTTGCGTTTCGCCATAAACTGAATGTTTCCATAAAAGTATAAAAGATTTAATTGGTATTGGTAATTTGGTTACTTCGTTACTTCGTTACTTTGTTACTTCTTTACTTCGAAAATTGTTAATCTGATCCCGAAGTTTATGAGAGAACTAAAATCTCAAATCTAATTTCTCTATCTTCTATTCCTTTTTTCTCTTTTCTTCACCATCAAAAATCTCAATACTCAATACTATTTTCTCTAAATTCGCAAAATGGAGAAAATGAAACTTTTTAGCTGTCTTAAAGAATATTTTGGGTACGATAGCTTTAGACCTTTACAAAAGAAAATAATCGATTCTGTTTTTGAAGGAAAGGACAATCTGGTGATTATGCCTACAGGTGGTGGAAAGTCAATTTGTTTTCAGCTCCCTGCAATTTTATTGCCTAAGATCACATTGGTAATTTCTCCCTTAATTGCCCTGATGAAAGATCAGGTAGACGGACTTGTTGCTAACGGGATTCCCGCGGCTTTTCTCAATAGCAGTCAGAAGGCCGAAGAACAACAGGAAATTTTTCAACATATTGACGACAATTCGCTTAAACTTTTATATGTAGCGCCGGAAAGTTTACAGGTAATTGATAAGTTTCTAAGCGATGGAAAAGTGAGTTTGATCGCAATAGATGAAGCTCATTGTATTTCAAGTTGGGGTCATGATTTCAGGCCTGCTTATACCCAATTGGGCTATTTAAAAAATCGTTTTCCCACTACCCCACTCATTGCTTTAACTGCTACCGCCGATAAAGCCACAAGAAAAGATATTTGCGATCAGTTGAATATTCCGGCTGCAAAAAAACATATAGCTTCTTTCGACAGAAAAAATCTGAGCTTGGAAGTGCGTCCCGGCACAAAGCGTTTGGAACAGATCCTGCAATTTCTGGAGTCACGTAAGGATGAAAGTGGGATTATTTATTGCCTAAGCCGAAAAAATACGGAAGATGTTACAGCCAAACTGAAAGCCAACGGGTTTAAAGCCGAAGCATATCACGCTGGTTTAAGCCACAAGCAGCGAACAAAAATTCAGGATCATTTTATCAATGATAAAAAGCAAATAATTTGTGCTACCATAGCCTTTGGGATGGGCATTGATAAATCGAATATTCGTTGGGTGATCCATTACAATATGCCCAAAAACCTGGAAGGTTATTACCAGGAAATAGGCAGATCGGGACGTGACGGATTGCCGAGTGACACTATTTTGTTTCACAGTTATGCCGATGTGGTGATGCTGCAAAAATTTGCTGGAACCTCCGGAAATTCGGAAGTTCAATTGGCAAAATTGGAGCGAATGAAGCAATATTCTGAAGCTTTAACCTGCCGCAGAAAAATTTTGCTCAGTTATTTTGGGGAACTGAAACAGGAAGATTGCGGCAACTGCGATATTTGCCGGAATCCTCCGGTATTCTTTGACGGTACAGTAATCGCCCAAAAAGCATTGTCCTGTATTTATCGTTTAAAAGGAGAAGAACCCATAACCACGGTTATAGATGTTCTTAGAGGTGCACAAAATGAATCGGTTCTGGAAAAAAATTACCAGGCTTTAAAAACCTACGGCGTGGGAAAAGAAATTTCCTGGCACAACTGGCAACAATACATCATTCAGTTGATCAATTTGGGATATGTGGAAATCGCGTTCCACAAGCACAATAGATTACAGCTCACCGCTTTTGCTAAAGATGTGCTTTTTGAAGGAGGAAAATTGCAACTTGCCAAAAACCCGGATCTTAAGAAAATCCGGGAAAAGGAAGAAAAACCTGTCCGTAAAAAAGACAATTCCCTGTTTGAGCAGCTTCGCCAACTTCGCCTGAGATTAGCTAAAGAAGAAGGGATTCCTGCGTATTTGATCTTTAACGATGCCACCCTGAAGGAAATGGAAAAAAGACGTCCGATGACAGACGAAGATTTCATCGAAATAAACGGAGTCGGCAGAAAAAAAATGCAGGATTACGGATATCAGTTCATAAAGGAAATAATTGCCTTCAATAAAGAAAAACGAGTCACAAAAAAGGTGACCAAGGGAAATACCCATAAAATTACCCTGGAATTTTATAACGAAGGTTTAGATGTGGAAGAGATCGCCCAAAAACGTGGTCTTTCCGGCACCACAATTTATTCGCATCTTGCAAAACTATATGCGGACGGTGAAAAAATAGACCTGAATAAATTTGTTTCCAAAACGGATCTGGAAGCGGTTAAAAAAGCCAAAATAGAACTCGAGTACACCGAAGCTTTAAAACCTTATTATGAGCATTTTGAAGAAGCCATTGATTACTGGACCATCCGACTTGCATTGACTATTCTGAAAAAAGAAGAATAACCATTTTAAAATCACCCAATTATATTTTATTCAAATTCGATCTTGTTCAAAATTAAACCCGAAGCCGGTGCGATGGACTTTATAACTTGGGTGTTTTCCGGTTTCAGACTTTTTTCAATATCGTTGAGTTGTAATTCCCCTTTTCCTAACTGAATAAGGGCACCCATCATCAGGCGGATTTGGTTTCTTAAAAATCCCGCACCCTGAACTCTAAATACATAGCTGGTTTTCGGGAAGAAATTTGCGGTATAAACCTGATTTATAGTGATTTCAGATTTGATTATAATCCTTTCAAATACTGTGTTTTCAGAAGGTGCGACACAATAATTTTTGAAATTATTAGAGCCTTCAAACATTTTTGCACCGGTTTTCATCAAATCTATATTGAGATTATCCT
>JBDNHN010000126.1:0-8539 GCA_041688725.1 Gillisia sp. | reverse complement strand
GATTTCGATTAAAATAATCTTAAAAGACATTGGATCCAAAAATATGTATTCAGAAATTAAATCGGTTATAGAGTGTTGAAAATTATTATAAAAAAGGACCGTAATGCAATGAATACCGGTCCTTCACCTCAAATTAAATTTAATTAATTTTTTAACCAGGCCTTTCTCAATTTTACTTTCGCATTGTCTTCGGGAAGTTCCATTTCCTTTAAAAGCATCAATTTATCTGTAGGTTGGGTAATTTTGCCTGTAAGTTTAACTTCTTCATTATCGCGATCCACAACAATTGTGATGTCATTACCAGCTTCCCAGGATAGAGATTCCATGATGAGATCGTATACATTTTCAATAGAGTAATTTGTGTTGTTCACAGATCTTATAACATCTCCGTTATAAACGCCCAATTGGTCCAAAAATGAATTTAAAGCGATGTTTTCTCTGAAGAAAAGGTTATTTGTTGCCGGGTCTCCATCTATATATGGCACTTCTCCATTGAAAAAGAATGAAGTTTCAATATCGGTATTTTCCATTTTTACTCCTACTTTTTCTAAAAATTTATCATAGGGAATTGGAGTGCTTCCGGTTACATAGGTATCAAAAAATACCTGAATTTCAGGGTTGCTGAGAGAAACTATGGTTGGTATTAATTCATCATCTTCAAAAGGCTTGTCTTTGCCATATTTTTCACTTAATTTTTTCATTAAATTCAAAATTCCGGTTTTACCATCGCTCAACTCCCTAAGTTTGATATCAAGAGCCATCCCAATTAAGGCTCCTTTCAGATAAACATTGTTATAGTCATCTTTAAAAGAATCTTCCAAAATGTTTTCGCTCATTATTGTAAAGGGGATGGTATCGTTGAAATTTTTAGAATCTTCAATTTTGGATTCTATTCTTTTATAAAATTCATCATTGCTAATTAAGCCCTGGTTAACCTGAAATAAATTGGCGAAATATTCGGTAACTCCTTCATACATCCAAAGATGTTTTGACATCTTCGGATTGTTGTAATCAAAATAATGGATCTCTTTTGAATGTACATTCAACGGGGTTAAAATATGGAAGAATTCATGGGAAACCACATCGGTTATCGTCTGGTTTAATTCTGACAATGGCATAGTTTCGGGAAGTACAACTGTGGTTGACGTATGATGTTCCAAAGCTCCAAAACCCCGGGCATCCATTCCCTCCGGATTGGCCAGGTAAAGCAGAATAGAATATTTGGAAGTATTGTCAATTTCACCTAAAAATTGTTTTTGAGCTGTGATCATTTCTTTAACTCCCGCTTTAATACTTTTTGAAGTATAAACCTTGTTTGGAGAATATACATTGAGCAATACATTCATTCCGTTAATATTAATATGGGTCGTGTCTGAAGCCGCATACATTATGGGATTATCTGTTACCTCGAAATACCTGGAAACCTTAAATACATCTGTGATTGCATCAATCTGTCCTGTTGAGGGCAGACTTCCGCTTAAAGGCATTGAGGTGCCCGCTATCAGGTTTTTAGGTCGGTTAATGAACAGGTGATATGGTTGTTCTTTCAGATTATCAAAATAACCTATGAATCCATGAAGGTTGAGCATGAAATTTTTATCCTTTTCAATATTGGTTCCCGCTGGTGAGAATATGCCCTTTTCTCCTTCCACATCAAAAGAATCGTTTACCCAGTATGTAATTTTATCCAAATTTACAGCATCATCGATCAACCATGAATTATCATCGGTTTTGGCAACCAATAATTGGGCTCCTAAATAATCAAAAGCCTTGAAATTTTCAATAAACTCTCCGTATTTATCAATGGAATAGGTGCCGGGGACTGTTTTTGGAATATGGAAAGTGGTTTGGTTTTGAATGAATCTTCCGGGATCCACGGTAATTTTTACCTTGTCATTATCGACATTAACCAAATTCAGGTTTACAACAACCGGATCAGGCCTTAAAATTTCCGGAGATTGAGTAGCTTTGCAACTATATAAGGCAGTTAAAAGCACAAGGGAATAAATTAACTTTTTCATTCTTTCAGGGATGTTTGTTTATATGACTACAAATGCATGAGGTTGTTACAATAACCTGTTATTACTTTTTAACAGTTGTCTTATCGATTTTCAACAATTTTAGAAAACCAAAAAGGTGACCGTTTAGGTCACCTTTCAAAGTTATGGAATTTAAGAGAAACTATTCCCTGATATGTCCTTCCCCAAATACATAGTACTTGTTTGTAACCAGTTGTTTAAGCCCTAAAGGTCCACGGTGGTGTAGCTTATCGGTACTTATGGCCAATTCGGCGCCTACTCCCATTTGTCCGCCATCGGTAAAGCGGGTAGAAGCATTTTGATATACGGCCGCACAATCTACCTGCTCCATAAATTTTAAAGCTTCATCTTTATCCTTTGTGATTATCACTGCGGAGTGACCTCCTGAATATTGATTGATTTTATTCATAGCTTCATCAAGTTCTTCAACTGCTCCAACTGCTATTTTCATAGCGAGAAACTCTTCGCGCCAGGTATCTTCTCCCGGAATTAAAGATTCATCTTTAAGAACTTTCTTAACTTCATCATCAACCAGAATTTCCACTTTATGCTCTGTCAGAATATTTTGTAAATCCTTCAATTTATTTTCGTAATCGGGAATGTTTTTATCTACTAAAACCTTGTCCAGCGCATTGCAACCTGAGATTTTTTCGGTTTTGGCATTTAGGATCACTTTTTTCGCAATATCAAAATCGGAATTTTTCGAAACATAAAGGAAGTTGTTTCCCCGACCGCTGATCAATACGGCACAAGTAGCATTTTCCTTAACAAACCCAATTAATTTTTCTCCTCCGCGAGGCACAATTAAATCCAGTTTTTCGGGTGGATTTTTCAGGAATTCTTGGGTTTCAGTACGGTTCAAATGTAAAAGGCGAATCCAATCGGTCTCCAACCTGTTTTCTTTTAAGGCTTCATGCCAGCATTCTTCGAGAATCTTATTGCTATGGTTGGCTTCTTTTCCTCCTTTTAATAGAATTTTACTATTGGCTTTAAAAGCCAAAACAGCAGCTTCAATTGTAACATCCGGCCTTGATTCATAAATGATCATGATTGTGCCAAATGGGGCGGTTTTATTGGTGATATCCAATCCACTTTCCAACATCAGGTGTGAGATTGTTCGCCCAACCGGATCTTCCTGTTCCATTACTTCTTTAACCGATTGTATCATTCCGTCAACTTTCTTGTCGTTTAAGATAAGACGGTCGTACATCGCTCCTTCAGATTCTCCGAAAGCTTTAAGATCTTTTATATTTTCTTTAATAATTTCTTCACGTCTTCTATCCAGAATATTCATCATGGATTTTAAAACATTGTTCTTGGTTTTGGTATCTATCAACTTCATTTATTCGTTCTTTTATTTTATTAAAAATTAAATTTTTTTTCAATCTGAATCTTGCCTATAATGTTCATACTTTCTAACCATTTACCGCTGAGGCCGAAAAGATTTTACGCGAAGGCGTACAGAATTTTTGGTTATTCAAGAGTTTAATCAGAATCATTATTTACTATTTTAACTTCATCACAAAGACTCTTTACCGATTTACCCCGCCCTATTGGGAGGCGGAAAAGCTCACTGTTAAAAACTAAAATTGTAGCCTTAGTCTCAATTCTCAATTAAACCGTAAACTTGGTTCCAACAGATTTTCCGGCCAGAATATCTAATATTACATTCCTTCTTTTACCGTTCGCGATATAAGTAGGGATGTTTTTGGCGGCAGTTTCCTTTGCAATCTTTATTTTAGATTCCATTCCTCCACGGCCTTCACCTTCACCTTTTTCAGATTCCTGAACATATTTCTCTACATTCTGGTCAATTTGTACTTTATTGAGTTTTTTTGACTGCTCATCATTTGGGTGGCCTGTAAAAAGTCCTTCGGTATCACTGAGAATGATCAAAGCATCCGCATTAATTAATTCGGCTACCAAGCTTGCCAGCTCGTCGTTGTCAGAGAACATTGATAAAGTTACGGAAACGGCATCATCTTCATTGGCAATAGGAATAATTCCTTCAGATAATAATGATTCATAACAGTTAATCATATTTTCCCTGTGTATCCCTGGGCTAAAATCGCGTTTAGTTGCCAGCACTTGTCCACAGCGCATTCCATAATCGTGGAAAAGGCTATAATAGTGTCGCATCATCCTTGGTTGTCCTACAGATGAAAATACTTGCCTTCGTTTGGATTCATCCTGGATGCTTATATCTCCCAAAACTTCCATTCCCGCAATTGCAGAACCGGAAGAAACCAACACCACCATAATATCATCCTCATATAAAGTGGCAATTTGTTCTACGAGATGTTTTAGTATAGGTACTAAAATCCTGTTGTCTTTGTTGGTTATTACGTTAGTTCCAATTTTTACAACTATTTTCTTTTTAT
Source organism: Gillisia sp. (assembly GCA_041688725.1). Lineage (GTDB taxonomy): Bacteria > Bacteroidota > Bacteroidia > Flavobacteriales > Flavobacteriaceae > Gillisia. The sequence goes on along the minus strand of JBDNHN010000126.1, from coordinate 4,119 downwards.
CCATTTTATTCGTTTTACAAATAGCTTTTTATTTAATCTTCTTTTCCCAGTTCCACTGCTCTGTCAAAAGCTGCATAAGCAGCATCTTTAATGAGCTCTTTTACATTGTTGTCTTCCATGGAATCTAGGGCGGCACGGGTTGTTCCACCTTTGGAAGCCACACGTTTCATCCAGCTACCGGGAGAAAGATCAGATTGGTTGAATAATTCCACCGCCCCTTCAAAAGTTTGACTTACTAAAATTTTCGAGTCATTTTTTGAAAAGCCCATTTTTAAGGCTGCTTCCAGCATAGCCTGCATAAAGTAAAATACATAGGCCGGACCGCTTCCGGATATTCCGGTAGAAGCATCAATAAATGTTTCGTTTTTTACCCTTATTGACTCTCCAGTAGTATCTAATAGGTTTCTTATCATTAAAAGTTCAACACGTGAAACTTCCTTAGATTCGGTAAAGGAGGTAACCCCTTTTCCAACTTGGGCGGGAAGGTTAGGCATTGCGCGAATTACTTTTTGAATACCCAAATTTTCCTGAATTTTTTCAATAGTAACCCCGGCCATTATAGATACCATAATTTGACCATTATTTACCATTGGCTTCATCTCTTCAAATAAAAATTCACAGTGATAAGGTTTTACCGCGAGAAATACTACATCTGCCTGAGGCAAACAATCTTCTAGTTTATCATAAACATCAAAATGTGGAATTTTACTCAATGAAGCGATCAGTTCCGGGGATTTATCATAGATCATCAATTTATGCCGGTTCAAAAGGATCGATGTAGACATGCCTTCAGAATAGGTTAAGCCCATATTTCCTGCTCCAATTACTAATACTCTCATTACTTAATTTTTGATTAATTTAAATTCCAATCGGATGTGATCCGTATTGCTGATTTCGGCTATACTTGCAAAAACCGGGCAATACCGGGGGTTTTATAAAGATAATAAAAAACATGTAGTAAAACCTAAAATATACATGGGTGTGACCGGTTAAAAAATGAAATCAGGAATTGCAAAATACTCTCTCAAAAAAAATATTCAAAAAAACCGCTTACTATAGATGCGTTAAGAGGTTACACCACAATTTGAAGGGGCATAGAGCTTGTTATCCCCATCCTGGCCTAGGATATATTTATTTGTTATTAAACCAATCTAAATAAATTTTAATAACTCAAAATGAGAATTAAGCAATGCGACATGATGGCGCAAAATTCTGCTATTATGACAGTTTTAAACAATAAATTGGTTGATTTAAAAAATATTTTTATGCAAAAGTTACCAACTTAATATCCCAAATTAACCTGAAAGTTACTATACTTTAATCATTTTAGGTACTCTAAATTCATAACTGATTTACTACAGAATAGTTTAGAGTTGGATACTTACTGTCTCCTTCAATTGGGGTATGTGAACTTGCCAGTTGTAAATATCTTTAATTTTAAGACGCAATGCATCCGAAGCCATTTTCTCTCCGTGAATTATAAAAACTTTTTCGGGTATATTCTTTATGTTGCTCACCCAATCTATGAGCCCTTTTTGATCGGCATGAGCTGAAAGGCTTTGAATGTCATCGATTTTGGCCTTTACCTGTAGATATTTACCAAAGATCTTAATTTCATGTGCTCCTTCCAGTAGCTGTCTTCCGCGTGTTCCTTCCGCCTGAAAACCCACCAACAATACTGTGTTTTCAGGTTTGCCTATTAAATACCTTAGATAAGTTAATATCCTTCCACCCGTAACCATCCCACTGGCTGCTATTATTACTTTGGACCGTTTATCGTCTATGGTTTTCCATGTATCTTTATACGCGGCAATTATATTGAAATGATTTCTCATCGCATTATATTCTTGTAAAGGTAATTTATGCCAGGTTGGGAATCTTTCAAAGACCTTTAATACTTCATTACCCATTGGACTATCAATAAACATGGGGATATTAGGTATTTTATTTTTTTGATACAATTTCCATAGCTTATACATTAAGGTTTGCAATCGTTCTACAGCAAAACTTGGGATTATCAAATTTCCATTATTTTGAATAATTTCCTTAACAGACTCAGCTAGGACCTCATCCGCATCTTCTTCAGAATGTAACCTGTTTCCATAGGTGCTTTCTATAAATAAATAATCTGCCCATTTTGGCCGATTTGGAGGGTCTAATAATTCATCATTATCCCTTCCAATATCTCCTGAAAAAACAAAGGTTTTCCCATAGACTTCCATTTCTATAAAAGTCGCTCCAATAATATGTCCATTTTTTTGAAACCGGTATTTAATATCAGGGGAAAGGTCAGTCCAGATATTCGACTCAATAGGTTTAAATAACTCTATTGTTTTTTCGGCATCGTCCACGGAATATAAAGGTAAAGCGGGCTTGTGGATAGTATATTCTTCCTTATTCGCCCGTTCTGCATCTTCTTCTTGAATTTTAGCGCTGTCCAATAAAATTACCGATGCAATTGCGAGGGTAGGAGCGGTCCCAAAAATGGAATTGTAAAAACCCTGTGTTACCAATCTGGGTAAATATCCGCAGTGGTCCAGATGTCCATGAGTAAGCAGCACCACATCAATTTTATCCGGAGAAAATGGGAGCGGCGCCCAGTTCAATAACCTAAGTTCTTTAAGGCCCTGAAACATTCCGCAATCTATAAGTATATTGAGTTTAGGGGTTTCCAAAAGGAATTTGGAACCAGTTACTGTCCCGGCTGCTCCAAAAAAATGTACTTTGATCTTGACACCCATAAATTTTTTATTTATTGTAAGAATGACAAATCAATTCCATTTCATTTAAAATCCGGGTTTTCCGGGACTCTGAAATCTCCATATGATCCAGATAAAAATTGTCTTTTATCAATTCTCTGCACAATACCACATCCCTGCTTAATAAAAATTGTTTTTCCCGTGCAGTGAGCAGGGTAGAAACCGTAATTGGATATAAACCTGATTGATCAATCCGGTCTTTTAGTCCATTTTTATTGGGATAATCCCAACTGAGCAAATACAGATCTGCACATTTCCCATATTTGAGGGCTTCGGTTGTGAAGCGGGTGTTCGTGACCAACCATCCTTCAGTGAAAGGCTGTGGATTAGGTTTTTTTGTTTTATTGAAATTTTCAATATCCCTAAAACGGGAATGTACGTACAGAGGTGTTTTTACATTACAATTTTGGCCTTGTTTGTTGTGAAATTTACATTCTATCCAGATTGTTTTATTATCTTTTTTAGCAATAACATCAATCTCATGAGTTACACAATTTCCCTGGAGAATTTTTCCTACCTCAACCCTATATTCGCTGTTTTTTAAAATAGCTGCAACAAAGCGTTCAAAAGGAAATCCCGTTGGCCCTAATTCATAAATAGCCTTTTTTAATTTGTATTTTGAGGCAGATAAGCTGTTTTTTTTCTTTAATAAATTAAAAGCCCTGTTGTAAATTGTTTTGGTGGAGATCCCTTCATAAAGTTCCTCTTTTAGCTGTTCTAAAATTTTCTGGATCTCTTGTTCGTCCGCGCCTGCTTTTCTAAGGGAATTTGCCACTTTTTCTATGGAAAATTTCACCTTTTCCCCTGATGCCTTTATAATATGTAATTCTGAAATATTCATTGAATACAGGTTAACTAAAAAACAGAATTTAGGTATAAAATATTTCTTGTAATTGTATAGTCAAAAGTTTAGGGTTTCAGGATTAGATTCCTTAATCCATTTAAAGATGAGATCTTTCCAGTCTTAATTATTTAATTCATGCATTGCAAAAACCGGCACCTTTGGTTTGTATCCCACTTCATGTACCAAGGATCTCGAAAAAATGCTGTTTAAAATATTGTGCTTTTTATGGATAAAGGCAAGCATCTCACTTCCCCGACTTTCAATAAATGAATGAACCCCTACCGCCACTTTTATATGGGTTAAGGTGTGAAAAGTAGATACGACGTCCTTCAAATGTCCCCTTAATGCATCTTTATTATCTTCCTGTTCGGGGGTTAACCTTTCATTTTCCAAAATGTGAAGTATTCTTATGGGTGCCTTGATACGTTTGGCGATACTTATTAGAAATTCGAGTTCCTTGTAATTATAATAGGTTTTAAAATCTGTAGCAAAAACAATTTCCCTTTTCTTTTCTTT
>JBDNHN010000597.1:0-3747 GCA_041688725.1 Gillisia sp. | reverse complement strand
CTTATTTGAAAATTCGGCTTCTGTGGGAACACAGGAAACCGGGGAGTTGGAGAACCTTTTAAAAGAATACCCATATTTTCAGGCTGCACGGGCCATTTATTTAAAGGGACTTTATAATCAGAATAGCTTTAAATACAACCTTGCATTAAAGAAAACAGCTGCCTTTACTTTAGACAGAAGCGTGCTTTTCGATTTTATATCCTCAACAGATTTTAGTCAGGACAAGGTTGCCCTTCAAATTAAAAGACAGGAAGACCATCTAAGGAATATCATTGTTTTTGAACCCCAGGAAGTATTTGGCAAAAAAACCATCTCAATAAACGATGCTATTAAGATGAAGACAACTGAATCTGTCCAGGTTTTGGATCCCGATCTGTTTGAACGACCGCTTACAAAACCTTCAGAAGAAATAAAAGTTTCAGAAAAAAACCCTTCAGAAGAAATCCCGGATATGGGAAGCCCTTTAGAGTTTAATGCTTCCGAAGCACATTCCTTTTCTGAATGGTTAAGCCTTACAAAAACCAACCCTATAGACCGCATTTCAGAAGATTCAAAAAAAATAATCGATTCCAAATCGCGGAAATCTGAGCTGATAGACGACTTTATCTCTAAAAGCCCCAAGTTAAAACCCAACAAATCATCCACTACAACCAACATTGCCCCGGAGCGTAGCCTTCCTCCGGAAGGCCTGATGACGGAGACCTTGGCCCGGGTTTATCTGGAACAAAAAAATTATAAAAAAGCCCTTCAGGCTTACAAAATTTTAATGTTGAAATATCCCGAAAAAAGTGGTTTCTTTGCAGACCAAATTAGGGCACTAAAGAAATTACAAGAAAATAACACAGGAACAGAATGAGCACTTTCACTATATTTTTAGCATTGATCATAATTGTAGCATTTTTACTGGTAATAGTAATTATGGTTCAGAATCCTAAAGGCGGCGGACTTTCTTCCTCATTTGGAGGTGGTGGCGGCCAACAACTTGGTGGGGTTAAAAAAACCACCGATTTCCTTGATAAAAGCACCTGGACACTTGCAACTATAATGTTGGCGTTGATCTTATTATCGAACGTAACTATTATGGGTAGTGGCGCCACTGCAGAATCAAGGGTAATAAACAGCGATCCCTCAATTGAAAACACTGTTCCTGAAGCAACACAAACTCCTTTGCAAACTCAACCTGAAACTCAGGACAAGGAATAAAATTACTTTTTATCCATATACAAATGCCGGCTTATGACAAGCTGGCATTTTTTGTTTATCACTGTCAGTATTATGCTACTGGCATAGTTTTAGTCCATTGATCCTTCGTACATATTAAATTCATTAACTAAAACACAATATACAAATGGCTTTAAACATTAAACCTCTTTCAGACAGAGTTCTCATCGAACCTGGTGCCGCCGAAACAAAAACTGCTTCCGGAATTTATATTCCCGAAACAGCTAAAGAAAAACCACAAAAAGGAAAAGTAGTTGCGGTTGGTAAAGGAACCAAAGAACACGAAATGACCGTGAAAATTGGTGATGAAGTACTTTATGGCAAATACTCCGGTACCGAACTAAAATTGGAAGGAAAGGATTATTTAATCATGCGGGAAGATGATATTCTTGCTATAGTTTAAAAAACACCTATCAAAGTACTCACCCAGTATTCACTTTCCGGGTTGGGAATTTCACCTATTATAATTTTAAAATAACAAACAAGTTCTGAATTATTCCAAAGCATTGGGACAGGACGACAAAAACAATAACAAAATGGCAAAAGATATTAAATATAATATTGAAGCCCGTGATGGGATCAAACGCGGGGTAGATGCATTGGCAAATGCCGTAAAAGTAACCTTAGGACCAAAAGGACGTAATGTAATTATCAGCAAATCATTTGGCGCGCCAATCGTGACTAAAGATGGGGTAACCGTTGCCAAAGAAATTGAACTTGAAGACCCATTGGAAAATATGGGAGCTCAAATGGTAAAGGAAGTAGCTTCCAAAACCAATGATCTTGCAGGAGATGGAACAACAACCGCTACGGTACTTGCACAGGCTATCGTAAAAGAAGGCTTGAAAAACGTAGCAGCAGGAGCCAATCCAATGGATTTGAAACGCGGAATAGACAAAGCCGTTTCAGCCATCACCGAGGATTTGGCCAAACAAACCAAGGAAATTGGTAATTCTTCAGAAAAAATAAAACAAGTCGCTTCAATTTCTGCCAATAACGACGATCATATTGGTGAATTAATCGCCCAGGCTTTTCAAAAGGTTGGAAAAGACGGTGTGATCACTGTTGAAGAAGCTAAAGGAACCGATACCCACGTAGATGTCGTTGAGGGAATGCAATTTGACCGCGGATATTTATCCCCGTATTTTGTGACCAACAGCGAAAAAATGACTACAACTCTTGAAGATCCATACATTTTGCTATATGACAAGAAGATCTCTTCTATGAAAGATCTTCTTCCTATTTTGGAACCGGTTGCACAATCAGGGAAACCATTATTGATCATCGCCGAGGATGTTGACGGGGAAGCCCTTGCAACTTTGGTTGTGAATAAACTTCGTGGTTCCCTTAAGATCGCCGCAGTAAAAGCTCCAGGGTTTGGGGACAGAAGAAAAGCGATGTTGGAGGATATTGCCATCTTGACCGGTGGAACTGTAATTTCTGAAGAAAGAGGTTTTTCTTTGGAAAATGCCACTCTTGATCAATTAGGTACTGCTGAAAAAATAGCTATTGACAAGGACAATACAACAATTGTAAACGGAGCCGGTGACAATGTTGTCATCAAAGAACGCGTAAGCCAGATCAAAGCTCAAATCGAGACTACCACATCTGATTACGACAAGGAAAAACTTCAGGAACGATTGGCTAAATTGGCCGGAGGAGTTGCCGTACTTTATGTAGGTGCTCCCTCAGAAGTTGAAATGAAAGAGAAAAAAGACCGTGTAGACGATGCGCTTAACGCCACTCGTGCCGCAATTGAAGAAGGAATTGTTGCCGGAGGTGGAGTTGCATTGGTACGTGCAAAAGAGGTGCTTGTGAAGCTTGAATCTTTAAATCCCGATGAAGCAACCGGAATTCAAATCGTAAACCGCGCTATTGAAGCTCCTTTACGCATCATTGTTGAAAACGCAGGCGGTGAAGGTGCAGTAGTGATCAATAAAGTAATGGAAGGCAAAAACAACTATGGTTACGATGCCAAAACCAACACTTTTGTCGATATGCTAAAAGCAGGTATTATCGATCCTAAGAAAGTAACCAGGATCGCGCTTGAAAATGCTGCTTCTATCGCAGGAATGATCCTTACTACCGAGTGTGCCCTGATAGACATCAAGGAAGATGCCCCAGCTGGCGGTGCCGGAATGGGTGGCGGTGGCGGAATGGGCGGTATGATGTAATATACCTCCACAACCACATATAATATCAAAACCCCGTTTCCAATTTGGAAACGGGGTTTTTTGGTTTTTGGAGGATTTTTGGAAAATTCTCTGGAATGCTCTTTATCTTGAAAGTTCCGCACTCCCCTATTCAAACCCGAATCAATCTAAGATTTTTGAAATGATGACAAAATCATTTTAGGAATAAATGATTTATTTTCAAATCATTTATAATACTTTTCACATTTTTTTTGCTAAATTTAAGAATTATTATCAAAAATTGATTTCCTTTTTAGATCCCTACGATTTTACGAAATTAAAATAATTGATTTTTCCGTTAAACTTTCAAGCTTTTTGCAAGAGAACGGAAAAT
>JBDNHN010000125.1:0-9857 GCA_041688725.1 Gillisia sp. | reverse complement strand
TCAGGGCTAGTCAAATAATTCCCCGAATTTAAAAATTTACATTCAAAGGCTTCGATAAAAGTTGAGAAAATATTGGGTAACGAAGTAACGAAGTGACGAAGTGATGCTGTGGTGAAGTGATGATGTGATGATGTGAAGTTGTAGCCATGTGACCATGTGACGAAGTGATGGAATGATGACTTGCGCCTCTAAAATAAATAAATCAACGAAACTATTCCGTAAATTGTGTAAGTTCAAAAATACTTGGGGTTGACCTTTTACTCCTTTACTCCTTTACTTCGTCACTCCGTTACTTCATCACACATTAATTGTTATATTTACCCGAAAGGAAAAAATTTATCCGGTTAAAATTGACTTTTATTAATTTTTTACTGGAATTATAGGGATTTTGAAAGGTGTTTCTGCAAATTTCATCTAAATATTAAAGCTCTACTTCCGGAATAAAAACTTCATAAATACTAATTCAATCGACTAAGGACAGGATATCAGGTTATATTTAATAGGTTTTATTCCTTTTTATTATTTGTTTTATCATCAATTAAAAATTTAAATGAAGAAAAAAGATCAATCCAGAATATCCATTAAAGATATTGCAAAAGAACTTAACTTGTCTATTACTACCATCTCGTTTGTTATCAACAACAAGGCTAAAAACAGGATAAGCGATGAAGTGATCGCGAAAGTGGAAGCTTATATTGAAAAGGTGGGATATAAACCAAATTCATCTGCACAAACTCTCAGAACTGGGAAAACAAATACAATTGTTTTCATGGTTGAGGATATTTCCGACCCATTTTTCTCCTCGGTAGCCAAAGAAATGGAGGAATTGGCTTTTGACAGCGGTTATAGAATAATTTTTTGCAGTACCGAAAACAAAAAATCCCGTGCCATTGAATTGATCTCAATGTTTAAAGACAGACAGGTTGATGCCTATATAATCACTCCTCCGGAAGATTTTGAGGATGAAATCCAGAAATTGGTTTCTGAAAATCAGATTGTTATGCTGTTTGATCGTTTTTATAAGCAGGCTGATTACAATTATGTGGTTTTAAATAATTTTGAAGCCACAAAAAAAACCATTAATTATTTAGTGGGAGAAGGTTTTAAAAATATCGCTTTTGTTGGCCTTGAGTCTGGATTATCAACATTATTTGAAAGGTTTGAAGGTTATAAAGAGGCGGTTGCAGATGCAAATATGAATGATCTATCCCTTCATTTAAATTTTGAAGATGTGAGATCTAAAAAGGGAAGTGACCTGTTTGATAATTTTCTGAATAATAACCCAAATATAGATGCTATTTTATTTTCCACAAATAGCCTGGCAATCACCGGTCTTAAGGTTTTAAAAAAGAAAAACTTGGAGATCCCGTTGGATATAGGAGTAATAACTTTTGACGACAGGGACTTATTTGAACTTCATTCTCCTCCAATTACAGTTATGGCGCAGCCAATTTCTTTACTGGCTAAAGAATTGATTAACGGAACATTAAAACTTTTAAAGAATAAGAACAAAGTTCAAAATAAGATTCAAATTGTTCTCGAAGGTAATTTGGTTATAAGAAAGTCCTCAAAACACACTGAAATTGAGCTAAAGAGGTCAAAAGCGACAAGAGCTTGAGGTTGTTAAAATAAATTATTTTTTTTATTTGTAAAAAACAAATTAGGTAATGCAATTAATTTAACTACTTTTAACAAACTATTTCGATATAGCTTTTTTTAAAATTGATAACCCCACATCCTAAAGTGGTTTTTTTTAAAAATAGTTAGTAAAACGTTTTACTAACTATTTTTAAAAAAGGAAACTTAATCACAAAAAGAATGCTAAAATTTTGCAATAAATTCAGAATCATTCTGTTAACCCCACTATTTTGCTTTATAGTTGGGAATGGATGGAGTCAGGATCTGAATTTAAAAGTTGTTGGGGATACGGTACAGGGTTTTAGCGTGGATATTTATGATGGCAATAAATTATTGGTTCATAACACTGAAGAGTTTTCACTTAAGATGGCCAACTTGGATTTAAGTGAAACTGCCAATATAGCTGCATGGAAAGGTTCAACCTGGACTGGTGATAAAAATGAAATACAATTGACAAGAGACACATTCCTGTCAGAATTTGATTTAAATATAACAGTAGGTGTCACATACCAGGTTATAAACCAAAATGTTATTAAAAAGACCATCGATCTCTTTCAATCTGGAATGCCTTCATTATATTATACCATAACAGAAACTTCAAAACCTGCAATAGCGCCCTTAAAATATGTTTCCTTTGAACACGATAATTTTCCAGGAGGTCTTTCACATGAAATGTTTCCATCTGTTGGCTTTGTAACACCAAACAATCAACTTGTTGGGTTTTTAATGGATGCAGGATACAAAAATCACTATACGCGTTCTACACGTCGGCGATTTAACGGACATGGCGGAGGATTTGTGGGGATGAGGAGATTGCCCGATCCTGCCCTGATTTCGGTTGCAACCGAAGCTGAAAGATCAAAAGACCAACATTATATCAAGCAAACATTTGGCGAGATGTATAATCTGGATGCCGGAACCGAATTGATATTAAAAATTCCTGAGGATTTTAAAAAAGTTGGAGCCGTTGAAATTAAAAGAACACCGGGGTTAATTACAATTAACTCTAATCCTTCAGATCGCGCAGGGATAGAAATTTTAGCTCCTTTAAAAGATCAAAAGGTATATAGCATTTCGTTTTCTACCAAAGGAACTTCCCCGGTAGCCCTTAAATTGTTCAGAATTAAAAACGGGGAAAAAACAGTTGAATTGGAACATGGCATCAAATACATTGATCAGTTTCCAACAAAGGAAAATGAATGGACACTTTTTAAGGGAAGTGTTTTAGTTCCTTATATAGGAAAAGACAGTGTTTCCATGTTTATTGGTTCGCAATCCGGAAAAGAATCAAATCTTCAGATCAAGGACCTCCAAATTGTAGAACACCAGCCGGAAAAGCAACCTTATAACAGAATGGAAATGGGTGAAAAGGTGTCAAAAACAACCTATGTTTTTGTTGAACCCTGGACAAACCATCATGATTTTGTGATCTCCTCACAATCGCGACTTGCTGAAGGGAAGGGATTTGAAGGTTCTTTGATAGAGAAAATGTTATACGCAAACTTCAATATGCTTACCTGGATCACCTCCATTAACGATTTTACACCTTTATCCGTTCCAAATATGAATTATGCGCCGGATATGTATAATCGGGATTCATTTTTCACCGTAATTTCAAGTTATAATGAAGAATTAAACCTTAAAATATGGGGCCAATGGGCCAAAACCCAAACTTCTAAAGGAGGAGTAGCCACCATCATAACCCCTTATATGGGAACCATTGAAGCTAAAGATAATGAAGCGACTATTCAGTTTCTAGTTTGGGCAATGATGAACAAAAGGCGTTTCGGTGTTAAACTGCCACAAGAAAAGATAAAAAAGGCTGTGGATTATGTCTTGAATGAATTTGATGAAAATAGAGATGGGATTTGCAGGTCACATTTTACTTTAAGTCAGATTGATATTATTGAATACACTCCTAAAACTGACCGGCTTGCAGTGAACCAGGGCATGTTTGCTATTGCATTGAGGACCATCAAAGAACTGGGTTATGATATTTCTGATGAATATATTGAAAAGGCCGAAAAAGGATATCGCGATTTTTATGATGAAAAAAGGAAACACCTTCTCTTCGACAAAGAATTTCCGGATGTTATTTCTTTGACTGATCTGGAACCTGAATTTTTCTCTCTCTGGTTGTTTGACAGACCTATCTTATCTGATGAAATGGTAATAAATCATTTGGAACAAATCCCCGTACTTAATAAGGTCTCAAATTCACCTCACCCAAAATATGGTACAACCGCGCCGGTATGTGTACGATTAACAGATGATAAAAAAGGATATGCATACTTAACTACTGACTATCAGCCTTTCGGGGAATTTGGTGAATCCAACTATAAAGATGGCGCCAGGGATGGTTTTTATTACAATGGCGGCAGCTGGATGCGTGCAGAGTATTCTGCTTATGTAGTTGGTTTGAGGCACGGATGGGAAAAGGCAAAAATAATGATGGAAAACAGGGCATGGGCAGAAATCAATCTCAACCCAAAATGGCCTTACAGCAAGGAATTTATTCCTACAAAATGGACAACAACCGATTCCTGGTGGGCCTCAACCCGGGGTTTATCTTGGAATGTATTTATACTAATGGCTGATGAAGTTGCAGGTCTTCGCAGTCCGGAAATGGATCCTGATTTTAAAAAAATAGAAAAATAATAAATCACTTAATTTTTTAGAAACGATGAAAATAATTTACATGATTACTAACCAACTAAATCTCTCGTTATGATGAAAAAAAATATTCTCTATGGCCTGTTCTGTATATGGGCCGTATTTTCAGTCAGTGCGTTATCAGCACAAACTGTTACAGGCATTGTTTCTGGAGTTAAAGGGCCTTTGCCCGGAACAAATGTTGTTTTAAAAGGGACCTCAACGGGTACCTCAACAGATTTTGATGGGAATTACAGTCTTTTAAATGTAGATCCTCAGACTGTTTTAGTTTTTAGTAGTATAGGATATCTTACGAAAGAAGTTTCTGTGAATGGCCAGAGCGTTATCAATGTTGAACTGGTGGAAGATTCACAAGCTTTGGATGAGGTTATTCTTGTGGGATATTCCTCAAGAAAGAAATCTACCTTAACCGGTGCGGTTTCTGTTGTTGATATGTCCGATATGGAAAAAACAAGAGTCCCAAATGTCGCTCAGGCATTGCAAGGACAAGTTGCAGGTGTATTGGTTTCCTCAAGTACGGGAGCTCCCGGAGAAGAAATCCAGGTGCGTATTCGGGGTGAAGGAACCATTGGAAATAACAATCCATTGTATGTAATTGACGGGGTTCCTTCAAGGGATATCAGCTTTTTAAATCAGGCTGATATTAAAACGATGACTGTTTTAAAAGATGCATCTTCAGCAGCAATTTACGGTTCAAGAGCTTCAGGCGGGGTGGTATTAATTACAACCAAAAGTGGTTCTGTAGGAAAAATAAAATTTAATGTAGATTATTACACCGGAATTAATTTTGCTTCGAACCTTCCGAATATGTTAAATACCGAACAGTATATGAATACTGTTGAAAAAGCCTGGGATAATTCAGGCAGAACGGGTGCAAATCCTTATACAGCCGATAAAGGCAGAGCCGATTTTGCCGATACTGACTGGTTGGATGAACTGTTTGAAACCGGAATATCCAAAAACTTACAATTTTCTGCCAGTGGCGGAAGTGAAAAAGTTCAGTTTCTGATGTCACTGGGCTATTACGATCAGGATGGAATTGTAATTTCTGATAATGATAAATATCAAAGGTTAAATTACAGGACCAATATCAATGCTAATTTAACTGATCGCTTAAAAGTTGGGACAAATCTTCAGTTGTCATATTCAACTCAGGATAAATTATCTTCAAAGGGAGATGCTCCCGGTATAATAAGACATGCCTTAATAAGGCCTCCGAATATATCAGTTTTCAAAGATATCAATGATCCAACTTATTCTGAAAGAGATCCTTTTACAGATTTGCCATTTTATCAGCATAATAACAGAGATACCGGAGGATGGGAAAGCGATAAATATGAATGGTCCTCAAACCCGATAGCTTTGGCATCTTTTACAGATGACAAACGAACAACCTTTCAAACATTTGGAAATATTTACGGAGAATATTCCTTTTTGAAAAATAATGAACTGACATTTAGATCCAACCTTGGATTTGATCTGGCATACATCCACAATAAAAGGTTTAATGAGAATTTTGGCGATGATGATGGTGGTGGAAATGATTTGGATCAAGGATTGGGAAGGCAAAACAGACCAAATAATCTAAATGAAGAACGCGGTGAAGCCCGTACAATTACCTTCAACAATACACTGAATTATGCCAAAACCTTCAACGATTTACACGATATAAGTGCATTGGTAGGAATGGAATATATTGAAAATTACAGCTCATCAATTGGAGCGAGCAGGGCGCGTTTTGGAACAACAGACGATACTTTTAGGTATTTGGACTTTGGTCGTCCAGATGTTGATGTATGGAATAGCGGAAGCGCTTCTGAAAACACATTATTCTCTTTTTTTAGCTCAGCTACCTATGTATTTGACGGTAAATACATGGTTACCGGTAATTTGAGAGCTGATGCTTCTTCACGATTTTCTGAAAAGAACCAATGGGGATATTTCCCATCTGCTTCTGCAGGTTGGAAAATATCAGATGAAAGCTTTTTAAGTGATGTGGATTGGTTATCCAATTTAAAATTGAGAGCAGGTTATGGAAAATTAGGAAATCAGGAGATTGGTGATTATACCTATTTAACCTTGATCAGTCAGATAGATGATAAAGTAGTGGTGAACCGCTATGGAAATGAGGATCTGAAATGGGAAAGTTCAACACAAACAAATATTGGGATAGATCTTGGTTTATTCAATAATAAACTGGCAATGTCTGCAGAATATTTTGAAAAAAATACAACCGATATATTGTTGCCAATTGGATTGCCAAACTTTGTTGGATTTGTAGCACCTACATTTGTAAATGCGGGGGAAGTGAGTAACAAGGGATTTGAACTTTCTTTAAACTACAGAAACTACGACAACGAATTTAAATACAGCATAAATGGGAACCTTGCAACTTTGAAAAACAATGTTGAAAAGCTGCATCCAAACGTTCCTAATATTATTGGAAATGTTACAAGAATAGAGGTTGGACAGCCGTTAAATGCTTTTTATGGATATAAAATGGTTGGTGTTTACCAAAATCAGGCTGAAATAAATAGCTATTTAAGCGGCACCTTAAATCCGAATGTGAAACCCGGAGATATTAAATTCAATGATCTAAATGCTGATGGAATAATCAATTCTGATGACAGGGATTTTATTGGAAGTCCTATCCCGGAACTTACTTACGGAATTTCATTATCTTCAGAATATAAAGGCTTTGATTTTTCTATGCTTTTTCAGGGTGTAGAAGGAATTGACAGATATAATGATGCCAAAAAAATATTAGATTATGATTCACGTCCATTTAATTATACCACGGATATTTTAGGCGCATGGGATGGAGAAGGCAGCAGTAACACAATACCAAGAGTTGCTTTTGAAGACAATGGAAGCAGTAAGGTTTCCAGTATTTTTGTAGAGGATGCGTCTTATTTCCGTCTAAAAAACATAGAATTTGGCTATACCTTAGAATCCATAATTGGACTTCAGGATGTGCGTTTTTATGTATCCGGTCAAAATGTATTTACCGTCACAGACTACACAGGACTGGACCCGGAATCTACAGATTTTATGGATCAGGGAACATATCCATCATCTAAGTCATTTTTATTTGGAATAAACGTAAAGTTTTAAAAATTTAAAACACATTAATTATGAAAACAATATATAAAAGTATAGTCATAGTTTTCTTCTTTACAGGTCTTGTAGGTTGTACAGATGATTTAACTAAGGAGCCAATTGGACTTCTCACTACCGATCAAATTGATTCAAACCCTACAATTTTGACTTTAGAATCTTCAGTAAGTTCATCATACCAATTGCTTTCCAGTAGTCTGAATCTTATTGGTGATTGGGATTGGGATGGAGGAGCAGTGCTTAGAAATGATTTCATTTTACAAGACATTGCATCCAATGATATGAATAAGAAATGGAATCCTGATGGTGATCAGGCCTGGATGGATGAGTTGAACGATTTTAGCTTTACCCCGGAGAATGGAGCTTTTAACGGAATCTGGTTGTATAATTATGAAGGGATAAACCGAATTAATCTTGGCATAAGTTTCCTGACAAACGAGGAAGTAATTCAAATGGTGGGAATAAGTGAGGCCCGAAAAAATCAATTATTAGGAGAAGCCTATTTTTTAAGGGCTTTCTACTATTTTGATCTGGTAAACAATTTTGGGGATCTGCCATTATTAATTAAACCCCTGGAATCTTTTGAAGAAGCTTTTGATGTAGCTACAAGAGTTCCTGCAGCACAAATTTGGGAACAGATAAATTCAGATCTGTCTGCGGCAAAATTACTGTTGCCAAGTGTAAAATTCCCGGATGCAGCAGAACCCTGGAGAGTTTCAAAAGGTGCGGTCATTTCCTTGCAGGCTAAATCGGCTTTGTTCAATGAAAATTGGTCTGAAGTTATTACGCGTGTTTCTGAATTGGAAGGACTTGGTTTTTACGATCTGAATGATAATTATTTCGATAGTTTTGATGTTAACAAGGAATTTTCCGAAAATGAAGTTATTTTCGCTTATGATCACCGTTCCGGTGAAACCCCAAGGAAAGGAAATGGTCTTTGTGCTTTATTAGGATGGGGATTTGTTGCCCCAACTCAGGACTTTATAAATGCTTTTGAAGCCAACGACCCAAGATTGTTATATACCGTAGATGTTGAAAATCAAAATGTATCTAAAATTTTAGGAAATACAGTTGGAGATAACAAAGGGAATGATGATTCTCCAAGCAATAAAATTTATATTAGGTATGCAGATGTTTTGCTTTGGAAAGCAGAAGCTCTTAACGAGTCCGGAGATTATGAAGGAGCTGTTACAATCATAAACCAAATAAGGGAAAGAGCCAGAACCAGCCCGACAGCTGATGGTTCAGCAGTTCCGGCAGGAACATTGGCCGACAGACCAAATTCAACCGACAGGGCACAAATAAAAACCTGGTTAATGTCTGAAAGAAGAGTAGAACTAGGTTTTGAGTCTCAAAGGTTTAATGACCTGAAAAGATGGGGAACAGCTAAGGCTGTACTTACCGGACTTGGGAAAAACTTCCAGGATCACAATTATCTGTATCCCATTCCACAAGGTGAAATTGATAAGTCTGGAGGAACCATCATTCAGAATACTGGATATTAAGAACATTTTCAAAAACATAAATTCCTTGAATTAAATTAAAGACCATAGAGAAGTAGCAAACTTAAAAATGTTACTTCTCTATTTTTTTTCATAACAAGTGAAAACATCTTTTTTTTCTTTTGATTCATTAAATTTAAAAAAACAATAAAGATGACAGATATTGCAAATCGATATAGACAAAACCCAATACTATCTCCCAAAGATCTGAATGCAAGTGAAGAAAATTTAGAAATAACTTGTTTATTGAACCCGGGAGCATTCCAATTCGATAATAAGATTTGGTTACTGATACGTGTAGCTGAAAGACCGGAACAAAAAGAAGGAATTATTTCCTTTCCAATTTTAACCGGTACTGGGAATACAGAAGTAGTGGAAATACCTTTGGATCATTCTGATCTGGATGCAAGTGATGCAAGAATTATAAATTATAAGGGCGATGATTATTTAACCACTATTTCGCACCTTAGGTTGGTTTTTAGCGATAATGGAATTGATTTTAAGGAATCAAAGGAATATCCTCCAATTTTGGGAGAAGGTGAATACGAAACTTTTGGCATTGAAGATTGCAGGGTTTCACAAATAGAAGACATATATTACCTGACATATACAATGGTTTCTTCCAATGGAGTTGGAGTAGGTTTAAAAACTACGAAGGATTGGAAAACTTTTGAAAATAAAGGGATGATCCTTAGCCCGCACAATAAAGATTGCGCGCTTTTTGAAGAAAAGATCAACGGAAAATATTATGCCCTGCATCGTCCAAGTAGTCCCGAATTAGGGGGAAATTACATTTGGGTTGCCGAGTCTCCCGATGCTGAACATTGGGGAAATCATAAATGTATAGCAAAAACAAGAAAAGGTAAATTTGACAGTTCCCGATTGGGAGCCGGCGCAGCTCCAATAAAAACGGAAAAAGGCTGGTTG
>JBDNHN010000002.1:0-5539 GCA_041688725.1 Gillisia sp. | reverse complement strand
CATCCTATTATCAATAATATTGAAGCGGTAAAATTTGAATGGGCCAACCAGATAGACACGTTGAGAAATGAGGTCAAAAAGACCATTTTACTCTCCAGTTCGCCTCAAACCAAAATTGAAAGTGCACCCTTAGAAATAAGTTTGAATATTCTGAACACCAAACCAAATTTATCGACCTATACCGCCGGAGAACAAGCTTTGGCCGTGTTATTTGAAGGTCGGTTTAAATCGGTTTATAAGAATAGGGTTAAACCTTTTGAGACTGATAAACCAATTGACCTGAGCGAACCCACCAAAATGATCGTAGTAGCTGATGGTGATGTCATTAAAAATCAATTGAAACAGGGAGAACCTCTGGAATTGGGATTTGATCGTTATACGGGAAACACCTACGGCAATAAAGAATTTCTAATGAATTCCGTGAACTATTTACTGGACGACTCCGGCCTGATCGATATTCGCTCAAAGGAAATCAGCATCGCATTTTTGGATTTGGAGAAAGTCGCGGAAGAACGTGAAAAATGGCAATTTATCAATCTTATAATTCCGTTACTGTTATTGGCTCTTGGAGCTTTCGCATTTAACTATTTCAGAAAAAAACGATACCTGAGAAAGTAGATGATTTTTGAGTCTTTTTTTTATTTCTGAAAAGTATTAACAAAAAGCAAAACTTCAATTTCACAATCTACTTATTATCAGGCTAATAGAGTAATTTTTACAGATCCTGATGTTGATAAAATATCTGCATATGTATTTCAATTTTTGAAGTATTAAGATATATTTGTAATGATTAAATCAAACCGATACTCCCATGAAATTTATTGTATCCAGTACCTATTTGCTTAAGCAACTTCAAATTTTGGGAGGGGTTATCAACAATAATAACACCCTACCTATTTTAGATAATTTTTTATTCGATTTAAAAAAGAATGAATTAACGGTTTCTGCTTCCGATTTGGAGACTACCATGTCTGCCAAATTAAAAGTAGAATCAGATTCTGAAGGAGCCATTGCTGTTCCTGCCAGATTGTTGTTGGAAACTTTAAAAACCTTTCCGGAGCAACCACTCACCTTTGTAGTGGATGAAAACAACACCATTGAATTGAGTTCCAATTACGGAAAATACGCATTGGCTTATGCCAAAGCCGAGGAGTTCCCAAAAGCGGTCGAATTAAAGGAACCAAGCAGTACCATAGTGCAAGGCGATGTTCTGGCAACAGCCATTAGCAAAACCATATTCGCCTCCGGAAATGATGATTTACGCCCGGTGATGAGCGGAGTTTTCTTTCAATTTTCAACCGAGGGATTGACTTTTGTGGCAACCGATGCACATAAACTCGTGAAATATTCCAGGACTGATGTTTCAGCTTCACAAGAAGCTGATTTTATTATGCCCAAAAAACCCTTGAATTTATTAAAAGGAATCCTGGCCGGAAGCGAAACCGATGTTCTCATTGAATACAACGAGTCTAACGCAAAATTTACTTTTGAAGATACCCAGTTGATCTGTCGATTAATCGACGGGAAATATCCGAATTACGAAGCGGTAATTCCAAAAGAAAATCCGAATAAACTGGTAATAGACCGAAACCAATTTTTGAATTCGGTGAAAAGGGTTTCCATTTTCGCCAATAAAACCACCCATCAGGTGCGATTAAAAATTGCCGGAGCTGAACTGAATATTTCTGCGGAAGACATTGATTACAGCAACAAAGCCGAAGAACGTTTGACTTGTTCCTACCACGGTGACGATATGCAAATTGGGTTTAATTCCCGTTTCCTTACAGAAATGCTCAATAATTTGAACGCCAATGAGGTGCAACTTGAAATGAGCCTTCCTAACCGTGCAGGAATCTTAACCCCGGTAGACGGTCTGGACGAAGGAGAAAAAATCACAATGCTTGTTATGCCGGTAATGCTTAATAGTTAGATTATGAGCATTGAGAAATAAGCCATTCGAACACCTGCCTGCCTATGCCTGCTGGAAAAATCAGACTCGTTGTTAAAAAACAGAATCTTAAAATTGTGAGATAATTAAAAACCCGTTTGAAATTTCAAACGGGTTTTTAATTATAAAAAAAACAGATAATATAAGTATTTATATCACAACTTTTTCTGGCCTTCATTTTCGATAATCTTAATGAAGCAAATTGTTTTCCGGATAAATTGTTCCATTGTGAAATGTCTTGAATTGTTCAATATTCTTATACATTTTTTCAATTTCTGAAATTAAAACCTTTCTTTTTGAAAGTTTTGATTTCAAATAATTAGCTTCCTGCTCCGGAGAAACGGCTTGTTCAAAAAGGTTGAAATTAAGCAATCCACCGTAATAGGATATATTCCATTGGAGTTTAGAAAAAGTATTTTGATTATTTTTAAACAGGTTTTCGATAAAAACGGCATTTCTTTTTTCCTGGATCATTTCTACTAGGTAATCAATAGTGGCAGGCATCTCTTCAGGTTTATTTAAATCAAATATAGATCTTTCAAAAAATTGATTTTCCACACCTTCAAATAACTTTAAAAAGTTAGGGTGTATGTATTTAAAAAATCCTTTCACATCGGTTATAAAACAAATACCTTTTAATAATTTATTTTTGGATGCTGTAGTTTTAAGCTGGCTTTTGTCTGACATGGCTGACACTTTTTGAGGTTCCACATTTTGATCAATTCTCTTCATGCTCATAGTTTTCCAGGGAAATTTAGCAAAGAGCTCTATATCTTCATTTTCGGAAAATAAAGATTTTTTATTATTTGCATGAGGTTTCATAATTTCTATTTTTGAATCTTTATAATTAAGCGGGAACTAATTTTTTAGTTGAACTTACTATTAATCAAGGGTGGCTTAAATTAATAGGCTCTAATCGATTTAATTTCTGGCCTATATTTTTTGCACTGTGAATTGCTGTTAAAAAATTTGGTATGTTATAAAACTCATAGGATTTATCAATAAGATAAAGTGCTCCCAAGAGTATGCTTTTTTTATAACTACTAGAATTAATTCTATTACTCAGCATTAAAACAACAATATCTGGGTAGTTTTTTTTAATCTTTTTCAATAAATCAAATCCACTTTCTTCTTTCAACATAATATCCAACAAAACAACATCTGGTCTTTTAATCCGTATTAAATCTTCTGCTTCCTTAATACAAAAGGCGTGTCCAATCCACTTCACTTCCTTCATTCCTTTTAAAATATAGTCCAGATGTGTGGTAATTATTGTAGAATCATCAACAGTTAAAACTTTTAAAATCATTTTTTCAGGATATTTAACGTATAATAAAGCAATTTGGAGCTAATACGCGGAAATTGAAATAGTTGTAACAACGAATATCTTGTAGTTTAACTAACTACAAAAAAGCTTATTTTAATTTATAATATTTTCTAACCTGCAGGATCTCAACAAGCCCCCCTGACAATAAAAATTTTGACAAAATCTATACAATCAAATATTTTGAAATAGAATTTCAAAAAACAAATACTGAATTAATAAAATTGTTCCATATATCATCTTACTTATATCCGGATTTAACAATTAAAATAAACACGACTTCTCTCTAATAAAATTGTGGGGGGAAAGGGGTGTGGGACTGCGTTAATTTAATTAAAAGAAGCCATGTGTATTTTCTTAAAACTAAAAACACGACTTCTTCAAAAACATCCGTGGGGGGATTGGGGGGATGTGTTAATTTAATTTAAAGAAACCGTGTTTATTAATAAAACCTAGCAATCATTATTAATACCTCTAAATAACGAATAAAGTAAGGTTGTGCAAATAGTACAAATCGTGAAACACGCGTAGTGTTTTGTACTACAAAAATTTAAACCAAAGAGTTGTCTAATGCATACCGGGTGAGTTCTGCATTGTTTTTTAAATTGAGTTTGTCCAGGATTCTCGCCCTATAGGTACTAATTGTGTTGACCGCCAATGAAATTTCCTTGCCAATTTCCGATACGGTTTTACCGGAAGCTATACATTTAAGAACTTGTAACTCCCTGTCGGATAGTGTTTCATGTAAAGGCTGATCAATTGGACGGGACAAGGATTGTGCGAGTTTGTCTACTATGTTTGATGAGATGTATTTTTTTCCTTTTAGAATAAGGTTCACTGCGTTGATCAATTCTTCCGGAGCGCTATCTTTGTTTAAGAAGCCTGATGCTCCTGCTTTGAGCACCCGGATGGCATATTGATCCTCCGGCTGTACACTTAGTATGAGAATTGGGGTTTGGATCCCATCTGCCCTAATTTGTTTCAGGGTTTCCAACCCATTTCTGCCCGGCATGGAGATATCTAAAAGAATTAGATCTAAAGTTTTTTTTCTTGTAATTTGAAGTGCCTCAATGCTGTTGGAAGCTTCAAAATACTCCAGGGTTGGAAAGGACTCATGAAGGATTTCAATTAGCCCTTTTCGCAAGATGGCATGATCATCGGCTATTAAAACTTTCATAATTATTTCTGAATTATAAGTTATATAAAGGAACAGCTACCTTTACCAATGTGCCGCCTTCTTTTCTTTTTTTTATTGAAAATGATCCGTTAATCATGAATGCACGTTCTTTCATTCCAGTAATTCCCAGCGATTGGGTTTTGTTTTTTTCGGCTTCCAAAATTCCTTTCCCATTATCTGCCACTTCCAGCACTAAAATACTATTTTTTTCGTAAAGTTTAACAATCACTTTTGATGCATTTGCGTGCCGGGTCACGTTGGTAAGTGCTTCCTGAAGAATCCGGTAAACGGCGGTATTGACTGTTTTATCATAAACATCTGAGACATTTGAAGTTTTAAACAAACAGGAAATTCCGTTCTGTTCTTCAAACTGGGCTGCCTGCCATTCAATGGCCGCTTCCAGTCCCAGATCATCCAATACTCCGGGCCGCAAATATGTCGCTATTTTTCGAACATTGTTAATGGTTATATTTATATTGTCAATAAGGCGTTCCATTCGCTCCCGCTCTTCCTCAAAATAAATTTGGGTTTTGTTTTTTAACCAGGAAGCATCCAATTTAATTCCGGTTAATTGTTGACCAAGTTCATCATGGATTTCCCGGGCAATGTGGATACGTTCTTCTTCCTGAATGGTTTGTAAATGTGCCGTAAGGCTTCTCAGCCTTTGGTTGGTATCCAGGATTTTATTTTCGTATTCCTTTTGAGAAGTGATGTCCTGAATAGTACCTTCATAATAAATTGGTTGGTCTTCTCCCATTTTTACTATATTACCGTTTTCATGGACCCATTTTAAAGAACCATTTTCAAGTACGATCCGGTACTTTAATTCAATATGTTCTTTTTTCTGCCTAATATCTTTCATTAATTCGCCAAATGCAGGCTGATCCTCCGGATGTATGGTGGCAATAAAACCTTCCAGAGTGACATCAAACTTTTCTTTGTCTTTTTCCCATATCTCATAAACCTCATCTGACCAAAACAATTCCTGGGTCTTTAAATTGAATTCCCAATACCCCAATTTTGCGATTTCCTGTGCTGTTTGAAGTTTCTTGACATAATTAATCAAGGCTTCTTTATTCTTCTTGAATTT
>JBDNHN010000596.1:0-3334 GCA_041688725.1 Gillisia sp. | reverse complement strand
CAGCCTGAATCGAATCCTTCAATATGGGCTTTTCATTCCCAATACTGCTGGACATTGGAATGAAATAATTAAGCTTTGAAAGCTTCGCTTTATACCTTAAAATATACGAAAAAATTGAACCATTTCTATTAACTACCAGAAGATTACTTTCTTTCCCAGGCTTTGCCTGTAGCAGTCCAAAATATTGTTCTTTTTCACGGTTGTAAGTGAACACAAAATTCTCTAAACCTGTTATTCCTTGTCGAATGGGTTCAGGAAAAAAGAGTGCTACCTTTTTTGTGTCATTGGCATAAATAGTATCCATAACTTTAGATGTTTGCGCTGTAGCTTGTGCCGAGCAAAAATGAGTTGCAAAACTACAAGTAGCTAAAAAAATTGAAGTTATTATATATTTTTTCATAAGAGTGAATTTTAAATACCCATTACCTGCCCGAATGTGGTCAGGCGGGTGGGCTCATAGCTTTGGTTTTAGAATAAGTTTGTAGTTGTTCAATACGGTTACTTTTACGTTTCGATTATTTCGTTTAAGGATCTTCGTAATTCCGCTTACTTGCGGAACAGTCGGGATGTTGATATCGCCAATAATATCATCCAAAACTTCATTAGTAGCCTCAGCGCGAAAATTGTTTTCAACATAAATTCCTTCACTGCCATCTTGCAAATCGAATGCTTTGAGCTTCGTGGGATGATGATCAATATTCTCAATTTCGATCAAAGCACGATTAGGCTGAAAGCTTATGAATCCGAATACCAGGGTATTCTTGGGCATCCTTCTATTGTTGATTGTTGCAGCTCTGGTAAGGCGCATTCTTAATCTAGTATTCGTTTTTACAATTTGGTCGCCATCGACCACCACGTAAATGCTTTCATCGGTATTGCCGATTATTGCAATCTCATTGGGTTTGGGCGAAGCAGCAAAAAACATTTGATGTTCCAGACCAAGTTCCCTGACTTGAATTTTTTGCTCTCTCCTTATTTCAGATGAATCAATTTGCTGTGCATTGTTTCGGGTAGCTCTCTTTTCTCCGATGTTTTGATACCGCTTTTCTGAATATTGGATCCTACCTGAATTGTATATACTATCCACAATACGTTCTTTCTCTCGTTCAGGCAGATCTGGATCATAAAAGCCCATAGAATCAATCAGCTTTTCATCGTAAATACTAGGAGCGTTGGTTTCGCGAACCTCTTTCAAATCATTGATAGCATCCAGTTTAGAATTGTATTCTTTCTGATTTTCTTCTAAATCGGGTACCAAGGTCTGCTCAAGGTTTTTATTTTCACTTTCATCATCTCCCATAACCATCAGGGAATAGGAAATTAGAAATATGAAAATCACAGCTAAAACTGCTGCAAATACAATTTTATTCTTTTCTATTTTCATAAGAGTGTTTTTTTAATGCCCATTACCTGCCCGGATGTGGTCAGGCGGGTGGGCTCTCATTTTTCATTGTTCAGTTTTTTTAAGGTGTTTTCAAAATAGTCTGTAATCAATAATCCGTGTGGATTGTTTGGGAAGTTTCGGTCAACCATAATAAGATTCCCGGTGGAAATCAATTTATAGGTGTCTATTATCGACCCTCTATTAATTTCAAAAATAGTGGTCGTGGTAAAACTGTATGAGCTATTATTTTCTGTTATCCGTGAATCTATACTCAGCACTTTTTGAACCAAGGAATACTGTAGCAATCGATTATAGACACCATCAGCTTTTTTCTGACGGTAGAGATTGTCCACAGAACTATTACCTAGCCAAAGTGCTTTTTTTAAATTACGTTCGTAGTTACTAGCATCAATATTATAGAAGTAGTTGTGAAACAGTTCTAAATGTGCCAAAGCCTCGACTTTGAAATTCTCTTTTTGGGCAACAAGTTTTAGTGGAATGATGCTGCCATCCGTATTGATAGCAAATGCACTATTGAGCGCATTTTTATGAGTGGTAAAAGCCATCCAAAGTGAAAAAGTACTTGTTAGCAATGCACAAACGACAACTGTTAAAACGATGAATCGGTTTAACTTTAGGACGCTATAAATATTCTTGTATGGTGTTTTCATGTTGTTTTAGATTAGCTAGTAAACAATCTGAGCGTGAATGACGTGGCACGCCTGTATAATTTGAATTTCAGAAATACGATAAATCCCATAGATCCAAGCTGTACCACAGGAGCAAAAAAGCCTTGACCTACATCTGTTCCAAAAAGATTCGTCCAAAAATTTGTGTTAAGCTCGGTATAGATTGCGTTGATAAATATGTTGACCAAAAAGAAGGCGGGCACGAGCATATAAACCGCAGCGTATAACTTAAAAAATGAGTAGGCTAGGGAGCGAAATTTTTCAAATACCGCTAAGCTTATGACTAATGGAAAAAAGGCCTGCATTATGCCCAATAGAAAATAACGTTCGGCTAGAAACAGCGGGTAAATAAATAAATCCAAAATCCAAAGAAAGAGACTTATAATAAAAGCGAATATTTTGAAGCCATATAGAGGCGTTATTAAGGCTTCATAGAGCAATGCCATAGCAGCTTGTGCAGCTTTTATAAAGTTGACATCCTCTTCTATGGGAATATCCTGCATCTGTAATGGCAATAGTGCTGGTGCTGTACCACGATATTGCCCTTCAATTGCTACTAAAATACCATCAAAAAATCCTAATACTTGTGTTGAAAAAATGACCAAGATTACTATTGCAAAATTCTTGGCAAGTTCGCCTGGACTCAATCCCCAGGTATAACCGTCTTTATCCGCAATACCTTCATTATATTTTTTTAGGATATTGACCAGAAAAAACAGCACAGCAAGTGTCTTCATTCCTGCAATAGTGTACTGCGAGAAACTGCTATTCTGTATGGTCTGGAAAACCGTGTCGATATATTCCAAACCTATCCCTAAAATGATGGTTGCCGTCATTTTAATATTCGGTTTCGCGGTTATTTACTTTGTCTTGCATTTTTCTAAAGGAAATAATGTCCTTGTACCTTCTGGTTTTAGTTTTGATATTGGAAACCATTTCCTTCGATTCCAGCTCTTTTTGCTTTAGAATTTCAGCACGCTCGGCATCGCTCATTTTGAGATAATCGCTTGAAAGAATTTCATCTATGAAATCCATTGTGTCCAAAGAATTTTCTACGATGGCACTAAACGATTCCGACACCCTAGCCACTTCATCAGGTTTGATGTAAGGGCTATCAAGGATGTCTCTTAAATCATCCTGCATCATTTGGATAAGACGTTGATTGTTCCGTCCTATTTCACGGACAGCTTTTAATTGCCTAACCACATCGTTGACCTTTTCAATGTTTTCTTTTTGTGTCTTTAAGAACTGGACGGTCTTG
>JBDNHN010000124.1:0-12562 GCA_041688725.1 Gillisia sp. | reverse complement strand
CCTATTTTATTGGGAAGAGAAGATATCATTAAAGAACTGATGAGTGAAATTGATTTCGATCACGATCACAATAAAATTACCATCATCGATTCAAAATCTGATGAGCAGGACGAACCCCGAAATGCCTATGCCGAAGTGTATTGGCGAGCGCGCTATCGCAATGGAGTTACCAAATACGATGCTCAAAAACTGATGCGCGAACGAAATTACTTTGGAGCCATGATGGTAAACGTAGGTGATGCAGATGCATTGCTGTCCGGCTATTCCAGAGCCTACCCTACCGTGGTTAAGCCAATGTTGGAACTTATTGGGATGGGAAAAGGGATAGATAGGGTAGCAGCTACCAATTTGATGAACACCTCGCGTGGTCCTTTGTTTATAAGCGATACTTCAATAAATATTGATCCTTCTGCCCAAGATCTGGCCAAGATCGCGCTTATGACAGCAAAAACCGTTAGGCTTTTTGGAATGGAACCTGTAATAGCAATGATTTCATATGCAAATTTTGGTTCCTCAAATCACGAACATGCCCTTAAAGTGAAACAGGCGGTTGCATATTTACATAGATACCACCCTGATCTATGTGTTGACGGCGCTTTGCAAATTGATTTCGCATTGAATCAGGAAATGCTGAAAAGCAAATTCCCATTTTCAAAATTGGTGGGTAAAAAGGTTAATACTTTGATCTATCCAAATTTGGAATCTGCCAACAGCACTTATAAACTCATCAAGGAACTCAATAAAAGCGACTCAATAGGCCCAATTTTGATGGGAATGAAGAAACCCGTGCATATTTTGCAATTGGGGGCAAGCGTGAATGAAATAGTGAACATGGCAGCGATCGCCGTGGTAGATGCACAGGAAAAAGTAAGATTGAGCAAGACAAAAAAATAGCCTTTTACAGGAAGTTTGTTTATCGTTTGAGGCTCTATTTATTTTAGTACATTTGGATACTAAACATTCGTTTTATCCATGATCTATCATTTAAAGGGGCAATTAATAGAAAAAAATCCTACTCATGTTGTAATTGATTGCAATGGGGTAGGATATATTGTTCATATATCCCTACATACCTTTTCGCTCTTAAAAAATTCAGAAGCCATACACTTATATACCCATTTGCAGGTGAAGGAAGATTCCCAAACCTTATATGGCTTTATGGAAAAATCGGAACGGGAGTTGTTCCGATTATTGATTTCTGTGTCGGGAGTTGGCTCAAGTACAGCGCGTACTATGCTGTCTTCCCTGGAACCTAAACAAATTATGGAAGCAATAGCCTCTGGTGATGCGGCTACTATTCAAAAAATTAAAGGAATCGGAACCAAAACGGCACAAAGGGTGATTTTGGATTTAAAAGATAAAATTTTAAAAGTGTTTGGTGTTGATGAAATTTTTGTTTCCCAAAGCAATACTAACAGGGAAGAAGCGTTATCTGCACTGGAAACACTAGGATTTTTACGTAAACCGGCCGAAAAAGTTGTTGACCGAATTATGAAAGAAACCACCGACCCAACAGTAGAAACTATTATTAAGCTGTCTTTAAAGAATTTGTAATTACATTATAATCAACTTTGAGAAATAACAACTTTAAATTGGGTCGATTATTATTGGTTGGTATCTTCTGGTTAATTGCTTTTCCCAACATTTTATTTGCACAGGAACCGCCTGCAACCCAGGATTCTACTCGCACAGGTCATGTTGTTGGGGAGCTTTCATTCCCAAATCCCAATAGTATTATCATGGGATATGAATATGACCCTATTTTGAACAGGTATATTTATACCGAAAAACTAGGTACTTATAATCTTTCCGTCCCACTTATTTTAACCCCCGAAGAATATCAACAGCTGGTAATTCAGGAAGAAATACGAAATTATTTTAAGCAAAAGAACAATGCCATTGCCGGAAACAGGGAAGGAGATCCTGAAGCGCAACAAGATCTATTACCAAGTTATTACGTGAATTCAGGCTTTTTTGAAAGTGTATTCGGCGGAAAGGAAATAGAGGTAGTTCCCCAGGGTAGCGTTGCTATGGATTTGGGGCTGCTTTATACAAAACAGGATAATCCGGCTTTCTCCCCAAGAAATCGGAGTAACTTAACCTTCGATTTTGATCAGCGCATTCAACTCAGCCTATTGGGCCAGGTTGGGACCCGGTTGAAGGTAATAGCGAATTATGATACCGAATCTACTTTCGATTTCCAAAATCAGCTTAGGTTGGAATACACTCCTACCGAGGATGATATTGTGCAGAAAATTGAGGTTGGAAATGTGAGTATGCCGTTGAACAGTGCCCTTATTCAAGGCGCACAAAGCTTATTTGGGGTTAAAACTGAATTGCAATTCGGAAAAACACGTGTCACCGGGGTTTTTTCAGAACAAAAATCGGAAAGAAGAACGGTAAATGTTGAAGGTGGCGCCACAATTGAAGAGTTTGAGCGTTTTGCAAGTGATTATGATCAGGACAGGCATTTCTTTTTATCGCATTATTTCAGGGATCACTATAGCGAATCCCTTCAGAATTACCCTTTTATAAACAGCAATGTACAGATCCAGCGTATCCAGGTTTGGGTTACTAACCGGGTAAATAACATTCAGAATTTAAACGATACTCGAAATATTGTAGGGATCCAGGATTTGGGAGAATCCAACATTCCCGGTAATATAGGTTTGGAAAACCCTCCTGTAGGATTTTTTAACCAACCTCCCGGTGCTTTCCCTGATAACTCCAATAACGATTTCAACCCCTTTGGGATAACAGGTACCCAGGAATCTATCTTAACCCCTGCTATCCGCGATATATCTACGGTGCAAAACGGGTTTGGAGGATTAACGGTATCCCAGGGTACAGATTTTGATAAACTGGAGAATGCCCGCCAGTTGCAACCCAGAGAATATACCCTTAATACGCGTTTAGGATACATTACCCTTAATCAACGTTTGAGTAATGATGAGGTTTTAGCGGTGGCATTTCAGTACACTCTTAACGGACAGGTTTATCAGGTTGGTGAATTTGCCAATGATGGTGTAGATGCCAATGTGCAGAATGAAACCGATGGTCTAAGAGTCAATCAAAACCTGGTTGTAAAATTACTTAAAAGTACGGTAACAAATGTCAATGAGCCAATTTGGGATTTGATGATGAAAAATATTTACAGTCTTGGCGCTTTTCAGTTGGAAAGAGATGATTTCAGGTTAAACATTTTATATACCAATCCACAGCCCCAAAATTTTATTTCTCCCGCCGAGGGTGGCAATCTTCCCTTACCCGAGGGTGTGGCAGAAACTACCTTGCTCCGGGTCTTCAACCTGGATAAATTAGATTCAAATAATGATCCTGTAGGGGGAGGAGACGGGTTTTTTGATTACGTTCCCGGTCTTACCATAGAGCCAAAAAATGGGCTGGTTATTTTTACAACGGTGGAACCTTTTGGAGAGCATTTATTCGAAAAACTGGACAATACACCAAATGGTGGCGGTGAAGATTATAATTTTCCCCAAACCTACAATGCCAACCAGGAAAAATATGTTTTCCGCGCCCTTTACAAAACCACAAAAATACAAGCTGAGCAGGAACAAGCCGATAAAAATAAATTTCAGCTTAAAGGCCGGTATAAGTCATCACAGGTAGAAGGAATTCCTATTGGGTTCAACCTGCCTCAGGGTTCGGTCACGGTAACAGCTGGAGGCAGGGTTTTACAGGAAGGTGTAGATTATGTAGTGAATTACCAACTTGGACGGGTTCAAATAATAGATGATGCTTTATTGGCTTCCAACATCCCTATTCAAATTTCAACAGAAAACAATTCGCTTTTCGGGCAACAATCCAAACGCTTCACCGGGATAAATATTGAACATCAATTCAATGAGAAATTATTAATTGGCGGTACTTATTTAAATTTAAGTGAACGCCCATTGACCCAAAAGGCAAATTACAGCGTTGAACCGGTGAATAATTCTATTTATGGCCTTAATGCAATTTATAGCACAGAGGTACCATTTTTAACCCGATTGGTGAATAAATTACCCAATATTGATACCGATGTTATTTCCAATATTTCCATAAGGGGTGAGTTTGCTTATTTGCAACCCGGAGCGCCTAAGGTCAATGATTTTGACCAGAAAGCGACTGTTTATATAGACGATTTTGAAGCTTCACAAACATCTATTTCAATTAGCAATCCATTGAGTTGGGATCTTTCAAGCGTCCCTCTGGGGTATGGTGGTGAACTTGCCAACGGGGATCTTGCAACCGGTTATAAGCGTGCTAAATTGGCCTGGTACACCGTAGACCCAATATTTTACAGTAGTCTGAGGCCGAACGGAATTACCGATACCGATCTCTCGGGCTTCGCTTCAAGGAGGGTCTTTTTAGATGAAATATTTCCAAATACCGATGTGATTCAGGGTCAGCCACAGGTGATTTTTACACTGGATCTGGCATATTTTCCCGGAGAGAGGGGCCCTTATAATTTCAATACTGCGGCTGCCGGAGGAAATAATTTAAATAATCCGAAGGAAAATTTTGGAGGAATGTCCAGATCCCTAAGCTCTACAAATTTTGAACAATCCAACGTGGAATTTATCGAATTCTGGATGATGGATCCTTTTATTTATCCTGAAAATGTCAATAATAATGGTGGTACCTTAACTTTCAATTTGGGTAATATTTCAGAAGATGTTTTAAAAGATGGTAGGAAACAATATGAAAATGGACTGCCTCGTGATAGGGTTGATCAAAACTTTATAAATACTGGATTTGGAAGGGTTCCGGCAAACCAATCTTTAATCTATGCCTTTGATTCTGAAGGGCAGGAACGCATAAATCAGGATGTTGGATTTGATGGGTTAAGCGATGCGGAGGAAGCTGTTCAATTTGCCAATTTCGCCAATTTAGCAGATCCCTCAGCCGATAATTATGAGTATTTTTTAAACCCTACCGGATCCATTGTAAATCGCTACAGAAATTATAATGGCACCAATGGAAATTCCCCGTCTGGAATTGACGGTAATAACAGGGGGAATTCTACTCTTCCAACTACCGAGGATTTGAACCGCGACAATACCATGAATACCATCAACAGTTACTTTGAGTATGATGTGCGTGTTTTCCCGGGGATGAATAAAGACAATAACCCTTATATAGCCGATGTAAAAGAAATTACGGCTCCGCTGCCAAATGGACAGCAAATTCCTGTACGATGGGTACAGTTTAAGATCCCAATTTTTGAACCTACCGGCTCAATAGGGGGCATAGCCGATTTTAGATCTATTCGGTTTATGAGATTATTCTTAAATAATTTTGAAGAACCCACCATTCTTAGATTTGGAACTATGGATTTGGTAAGGGGAGACTACAGGAGGTTCAATCAAAGTTTAAATCCAGAAAATTTGGGTCAACCAATTGATAATGGAACTTTCTTTGAAGTTTCATCGGTTAACATCGAAGAAAATGAGAGAAGAGAACCTATTCCTTATATGCTTCCTCCGGGGGTAGTGCGCGAAGAATTGTTTAACAGTAATACCAGCATAAGGCAAAATGAACAATCCCTTTCCCTGAAAGTATGCGAATTGGAGCCTCAGGATGCCCGTGCTGTGTACAAAAACTTTCAAGTGGATATGCGTCAATATAAAAACCTGGAAATGTTTTTACATGCAGAATCCTTTGTGAATGAAGTTCCGCTTAAGGATGGGCAGTTGGTGGCTTTTATAAGAATGGGAACTGATTTTACCGAAAATTATTATCAAATAGAAATTCCGCTTACTGCAACTATGTTTGGTGCGGTATCGGCTAATGAGATTTGGCCGGAAGCCAATAGATTGTCCTTGTCCCTTGAGTTATTACAACGGATTAAAACAAGGGTATTGGGTGATCCTTCATTAATATCTTCAGAAGTGAATTATTTTGATGAAGAATTGAATTTGACCAATGCTGAAGATCCTTATCAAATTGGGGAATTACGGGTAGGTATTAAGGGAAATCCAAGTTTTGGAAATGTGCGTTTGTTTATGCTGGGAGTTAAAAACGGGATGCCCAACACCAGTGCTTCTGATATTTGCGGGGAGGTTTGGTTTAACGAGTTGCGTATGTCTGATTTGGACAATGACAGCGGATGGGCTGCAATTTTAAATATGGACGCCAATTTAGCCGATTTTGCAACCATTTCGGCTACAGGAAGAAGAAGTACAGTAGGTTTTGGAACTCTGGAACAAGGCCCTAATCAACGCAGCAGGGAAGATCTTCAGCAATACGATATGGTAACCAATGTGAACGTGGGCCAGTTATTGCCTCAAAAATGGGGGGTTCAGATACCGTTTAACTACAGCCGGGGCGAAGAATTAATTACCCCAAAATACGATCAGGAATTTTTAGATCTGGAACTTGAAACGCGATTGAGCGAGATCACGGATTCTGCAGAAAGGGATAGAGTTAAGGAACAATCTGAGGTATATACCAAAAGGCAAAGTATCAATGTTATAGGGCTTCGAAAAGAGCGCATTGGAGAAAGAAAACCTATGCCATACGATATCGAAAACTTTGCGATCTCAACCTCCTACAACCAGGTAGATTATCGGGATTTTGAAATTGAAGACGCCTTAAGTCAGAATGTCCGGGTTGGTGCTACATACGATTATAGTTTTGCCCCGCTTTCCATAGAGCCGTTTAAAAACGCAAAAGCCTTGGACAGCAGTGACTACTATTCTTTGGTGAAAGATTTTAATTTTAATCCTTTACCCAGCAGTATAACTCTGGGATCAAATATAACCAGGCAATATAATGAGCAACAATTCAGGGAGACAAGTTTAACCGAGAATGATATAGAGATCCCAACCCTATATCAGCGTAATTTTATGTATGATTGGCAATATCGTGTAAATTATAACCTGACAAAATCCCTGCAATTTAGTTTCAATGCCACCAATAATCGGATCATTAGAAATTATATAAATGAAGATAATTTCGCAGATAATAGTATAGGAATCTGGGATGGATTTTTTGAAATTGGTACGCCTAATCAGCATTTTCAGACCTTACAAATAAATTATGAATTGCCATTCAGTAAAATTCCAATTCTAAAATTCATTAAAACCACTTATTCTTATACCGGTGATTTCCAATGGCAGCGTGGTTCAGAAATTTTTGCTAATCTTGACGGGATCCCCGATTTAGGGAATTCCGTTCAAAATGCCAGTATACATCAGATCAATGCCAATATGGATATGCAAAACCTTTATGATTATTTAGGTTTAAAAAAGAGAAAATCCACCCCTGAGACTATCAAGGAGCGAAGTGCAGGAGTGCCCACGCTCGATCCAAATAAACCTAAGGCACCGGTGAAAGCTGAGACGAAGAAATCGGGTGATAAAACTTACAATATGTTTATTGGTTTGATTACAGGAGTAAAAAGAATTCAGGCTACCTATAGGAGAAATCAGGGAATATTTTTGCCCGGATATACTAACAGCATTGGTTTTATGGGAACCTTAAGGCCTACCGCCGGATTCACCCTTGGTAGCCAGGCAGATGTGCGCTACCTTGCGGCTCGAAATGGCTGGTTGACCTTGTATCAGGAATTTAACCAGCAGTATACTTCGGTCAATAATAAGCAATTGGATCTACAGGCCTCCTTGAGTCTTATCCCTGATCTTACAATAGACCTGACTGCAGGAAGGCTTTATTCAGAAACTTTTTCCGAAAACTACCGGGTGAGCCCAACTGATCTGCAATATCAACCCTTAAATCCATATAATTTTGGGAATTTCAATATCTCAACGATATTAATTAAAACTGCTTTTGACAAAAATGACCAGTCATTTTCTGAAACTTTTGAAAATTTCAGGGAAAACAGGTTAGATATAGCACAAAGACTGGCTGCCTTAAATGGAAGAAATCCTAATGATGTTGATGACGAAGGTTATCCAATAGGTTATGGGAAAAGCAACCAGGCGGTTCTTTTGCCGGCCTTTTTAGCAGCCTATACAGGTCAGGATCCCTCCTCGGTTAAATTGGGCGCTTTTCGGGATGTGCCTTTGCCTAACTGGGATATAAAATATACCGGGTTTATGAAAATGGATTGGTTTAAAAAGAATTTCAGAAGATTTTCTCTGTCGCATGGATATCGTGCTAGCTATACTATTAATCAATTTCAAACAAATCTGGACTTTGATCCGGAAGACCCGTTCAAAGTCAATCAGGGAAATAATTTTATAAATAAATTGTTGTTTTCAAATATCAACTTAACTGAAATGTTTAGCCCTTTAATAAGGATCGATCTGGAAACCAATGATGCTATCCGAATCCTGGCAGAAATAAAAAAAGACCGGGCTTTGTCGCTAAGTTTTGATAATAATTTATTGACCGAAGTGAAGGGGAATGAATATGTGCTGGGCTTGGGTTACAGAATTAAGGATCTGAAGGTCGTTACCAATTTTGGCGGCAGGAGTAAAGTATTGAGCAGTGATCTCAATTTTAAACTGGATATGGCTTATCGAAAAAACATTAATATCATTAGGTATTTAGATTTGGAAAATAGCCAGGTAATAGCTGGACAGGACTTATGGGCGGTCAACTTTACTGCGGATTATGCCCTATCCAAAAACTTAACAGCCTTGATATATTACGATCACACTTTTTCTGAATATGCGGTTTCCACAGCATTTCCACAAACTACGATCAGGTCGGGAATTACGTTGAGATATAATTTTGGAAATTAATTAAATGTTAGGTGACCAAAACGAATAAAAAATTAACTTTGTGCTTAGATAAAACAAATTTTATGAATATTCCACAAGAATTAAAATACACCAAAGATCACGAATGGGTGAAAATTGATGGTGACGTGGCTACCGTTGGGGTCACAGATTTTGCACAAGGAGAACTTGGCGATATAGTTTATGTTGAGGTAGAAACCTTGGGAGAAACTTTAGAGCGCGATGAAGTTTTTGGTACAGTTGAAGCGGTAAAAACCGTTTCAGATTTATTTTTGCCGCTTGCCGGAGAGATTCTGGAGTTTAACGATAGCCTGGAAAACACCCCGGAAAAAGTAAATTCAGATCCTTATGGAGAAGGCTGGATGATAAAACTTAAAATTTCTGACCAATCCCAGTTATCCGGTTTATTAAGCCCCGAAGAATACAAAGATATAATTGGCGGTTAGAATATTTTTAATAGTATCTGTTGTATATACCCTAATAATAGCAACATTATCCCTTGTTCCATTAGGGAAAATTTCTGTAGGGGAATTTAACCCTACCGATAAAATGTTACATGGGGCTGCGTATTTTATTTTGACTTTGTTATGGCTTTTTTATTATTTGATGAAAAAGTCCGGAATTCGTAATTATAAATGGGGGTTTTTTAACATTTCGGTTCTTGTAATTGTTTTTGGTATGTTAATTGAGGTTCTGCAAGGAGCCCTAACCAGTTATCGTCAGCCTGATTGGGCTGATATTCTGGCCAATAGCATTGGTGTTCTTATTGCTTTTCTCTTTTGTGTTGTTTTTTTGAATTTCTTAAAACGCATAAAACAAAAGTTTAATTTATTTTTATGAAATTTTTTTTTACATTAGCCACCCTTATTAATCAGTAACGAATTATGGAACCCAAGAAAAATCCAAAAGCCGATTTAACTAAAAGAAGTACTCTCTTTCTCCAGATGGGTCTAATCTTAGTCCTTTTAATTTCCTACGTGGCCATTGAATGGAAGACTTATGAGAGAACAGCATATGATGCCGGACAGTTAAATTTAGGTGAGCTTGAAGAAGAAGAAATTCCAATTACAGAAATATTAAATACACCACCACCACCGCCGCCGCCGCCACCGGCACCAGAAGTTATTGAAGTGGTTGAAGATGAAGAGGAAGTGGAAGAAACAATTATTGAATCCACAGAAACAAATCAGGAGGAAATTGTTGAAGTTCGGGAAGTTGTAGAAGCTCATAAAGAAGAAGTAATTGCCGATGTGCCTTTTGCTGTTATTGAAAATGTGCCAATTTACCCGGGTTGTGAGAGCATGAAAAACAATGATCAGCGTAAAAAATGCATGAGTGAAAAAATAGATGAATTCGTAAGAAAGAAATTTAATGCAGATTTGGGAAGCCAACTTGGGTTAACAGGAATAAACAGAGTTATAGTTCAGTTTAAGATCGATAAAAACGGAAATGTTACCGATGTTCGGTCCCGTGCACCACATCCAAGATTAGAGCAGGAAGCTGCAAGGGTAATTAATGCCCTTCCAAAAATGCAACCGGGCAAACAACGTGGAAAACCGGTAGGGGTAATGTATTCCTTGCCTATTGTATTCCAGGTTCAGGATTAAAGAACGCATTTAAATTATAATTTAAATTCCCAAATTGTAAAGCAGTTTGGGAATTTTTCTTTTATTGTCTTTATTTCGGAACAACAAAAAAATTGGTATCTTTCGGGTGTCTCAACCAAACACTTTTCCCCCTTTATGAAGTATTTTGGATTTCTGCTTTTCTTTTCCTTTTCCTTAACTGTTTTGGCACAGGATGATTTTTCTGATTTCGAGACGTATCCTGTTTTTTCCGAATGTCAAAATTCAGTTCATAATCAGGAAGAAACTTGTTTTAAGAATACCCTGAAACAGTTTGTAACCGATAATTTCAATTTACCTCA
The DNA here is from genome assembly GCA_041688725.1 of Gillisia sp. Classification (GTDB taxonomy): domain Bacteria; phylum Bacteroidota; class Bacteroidia; order Flavobacteriales; family Flavobacteriaceae; genus Gillisia. The sequence continues at coordinate 1,924 of JBDNHN010000124.1, read as the reverse complement.
AAAAGTATCAGACGAAAACTATACAGGGGAAATGTTGGTGCTTTTTGAGGTGACCAGTGAAGGTGACTTTAAAGTATTGTTCACAGATGCTATTTACGCTGAATTAAAAGACGAGATCAAACGTGTTTTTATTGAATTGCCTCGAATAGCACCCGCAACTTTTAACGGAAAACCAACTTTCGTTCAATTTAGGATGCCGTTAATGATTCCAATGGATCGCAGTGAAACAATTCCTGATGAAATTGAATCAATTGCGATAAAAGATACCATTCAGGAGATCCCGAATGTGCTGGAGGAATATGAGAAAATCGTTTCCAAACCATTTAAAATAAGGGAAACTACCAGTAATTTGAATATTCCGCTTTCTCATGAAAGATATAGCCGGTTTGATGCTGAAATAAATCGGATAGGAACTAATAGCCATACGGCCTCAAAACCATTTTTATATAGTGAGATCTCAAAATATTACGATTTTGATCAGGAACGGGAGCAACTCACAAAAAATACATCTTCCTGGTTGGGACGAAAATTATGGAATGAACACCTCGTGACATTTCAGGGCGAAAATTATTGGTTTACAGGTGATGTTGTTTTGGATTTGCAATTGGGAAAAGATTTTCAAAGCGATTTTGATTTCACCTACAACAATACTCGAGGAGCAATTTTTCAAGGGGGCCTGGGTAAGAATTTAAACTTTTACACTGTTGTTTTTGAAAGTCAGGGTAGGTTTGCCGATTATTTTAACAGATATGCGGAAAGTATAAAGCCTTATGGGGGGAATCCGGCCATAATTCCCGGTAGGGGAGTTGCAAAGGAGTTCATGGACAATGGGTTTGATTACCCAGTGGCCGAAGGTTATATTTCTTACAATCCTTCAGAATTTTTTAATATCCAATTTGGGCACGGGAATAATTTTATAGGAGATGGATACCGCTCTCTGCTTTTAAGTGATAATGCGAGTCCGCATCCTTACTTAAAGTTCAATACCTCCTTTTGGAAATTAAAATATACAAATACCTGGATGTCATTAAGAGATGTCAGGGAAGACGTGACAGATCAGGGTTCTTATCGAACCAAATATATGGCAAATCATTATCTGAGTCTGAACCTCACCAAACGCCTTAATATTGGTCTTTTCGAATCGGTTATCTGGCAAAATGATAATGGCCGTGGTTTTGATGTGAATTTTCTCAATCCGGTGATCTTTTATAGGTCTATTGAGTTTTCTACCGGTGCAAGGGGAGGAAATGCAATAATAGGCCTGACCGGGAAATATAAATGGAGCGACCAGGTTAATTTTTATGGGCAGTGGGTTATTGATGAATTTTCCACTTCAAAAATATTTGGAGGAGAACAAAGTTGGAAAAACAAGCTTGGTTTCCAGCTTGGAATAAAATATTATAACGCCTTTGATGTACCAAATCTCTATTTGCAGGCAGAATACAATCAGGTTCGGCCTTATACCTATTCTCATAATTCGGTAGTGTTAAATTACGGTCATGCCAATCAGTCCATGGCTCACCTATGGGGAGCTAATTTCAGGGAATTCATAGCAATTGCAAGATACAGGCAGGACAGGATCTTTGGGAGCGCAAAGATTATTTTTGGAAAACGCGGGTTCGATTTTAACGATGGAAAAGATGATGCCTATTATGGAGGAGATATTTACCGAAGCGAAAGAGAAAGAGCATTGGAAGACGGGGTTAAAATAGGGCAGGGAAATACTGCAGTCTCAATTTATTCTGAAATAGAAGCCGGATACATTGTAAACCCGGTCACAAATCTAAAATTATTCAGCAGTTTGATTTACCGTAATTTTGACCCGGAAGTAAATACCTCTCAAAATTTTGAAAATAATACCGTTTGGTTCAATATTGGCCTGCGAACAGATATTTTTAATTGGTATTTTGATTATTAGAATATT
>JBDNHN010000123.1:0-4065 GCA_041688725.1 Gillisia sp. | reverse complement strand
TTTTTTAACCGGAGAAAAAAGAGTTTATAAAAATTCTCTTGAAGGTTTTGACCGGGTGAAACCCAAGAAAAATTTCGAAAAGAATGGTGGAATGGGAGCTTTAGAATTGGCTTTGAGATTTTCAGCAATTGATGGTATGAATTCCGATGAAATGAAAAATTTTACTGCGGGTCTAAATTGGCATTTAAACCCTGCAACACGTATTATGGCAAACTACGTAATTTCTAATATTGAAAACAATACTCAATTCTCCGGAGCGGGACAATTCAACGCTTTTCAAATGCGTTTTCAAATAGATTTTTAAAAATATTAACTTTTTAACAGTGCCTTTTTTAATTCATTAAACTAACATATTATACATTCCTTAGCACAATAAATAAAACGAAGGATTCTATTGACCTAAACATAACCTGGCCTTAACCTTAATTTTACATTAGTAGTTGTTATTTGCATTGTTAAAAATTAATAAATATAAATTATGAAAAAAGTATTATTTATTACAGCATTAGCATTCACAATGATTGCCTGCGGAAACAAAAAAGGACAAAATAAGGATGGGGAAGCAACCGGATTAATCACTATTGATGGTTCCAGTACCGTATATCCTATAACTGAGGCAGTAGCTGAAGAATTCAGGGCAGTTCAACCCAGAATAAACGTAACCATTGGGGTTTCAGGAACTGGTGGAGGATTTCAAAAATTCGGAAGGGGAGAGATCAATATTGCGGACGCCTCAAGACCGATAAAAGAAGAAGAAAGCGCTGCTGCTAAAGAAAATGATATTACATATGTGGGATTAGAGGTAGCATTAGATGGTCTTGCGGTGGTGATTAACCCTGAAAATGATTGGGCAAAATCATTTACTGTTGAAGAACTGAAAATGATATGGGAACCAGCTGCACAAGGAGAAATAATGAAGTGGAATCAGGTCAATCCCGAATGGCCAAATGAAGAAATACATCTTTATGGACCCGGTGTTGCTTCCGGAACCTTTGATTATTTCACAGAGGTAATTGTCGGGAAAAGCGGTTCAAGCCGAGGGGATTATACAGCGAGTGAAGACGATAATGTACTGGTACAAGGAGTTGCAGGAGATAAATTCGGACTTGGTTTCTTTGGATTGGCTTACTTTGAAGAAAATCAGGACAAACTTGCATTAGCAGCGGTTGATGGTGGGAATGGACCAGTTTTACCTTCAGCAGAAACCGTCAACGATAACTCTTATTCACCATTATCAAGACCTTTGTTTATTTATGTAAACAGTTCTTCAGCTAAAAATCATGAAGTAGTGGAATTTGTAAGGTTTTATTTAAAAGAAGCCGGAAAACTTTCAAAGGATGTGGGCTATTATCCTTTGACAGATATAGATTATGCAGGAGAGTTGGAGAAATTCAATAGTTTTGTTGAAAATAATAAATAAAATAATCTAAAAAAATAACATCAAACTCATTATCTTGTTTGATGTTATTTTTTAATTGTACCGATAAATGCGGAGAATAAAAGAATTTGTAATTGAAAAACTCTTGTTATCAAGTGCTTTAATTACTATCGCGATTACCATTGGGATTATTTTAGTGCTGTCCATTGAAGCTTTTAATTTTTTTAGCGAGGTTTCGATTTTAGATTTTTTAACGGATACAGAATGGACACCCTTATTTACCAATAAGCATTTTGGGATTATGCCCCTGCTTTCGGGAACTTTGCTTACTACTTTTATTGCCATAGCATTTGCGGTGCCGGTTGGCTTATCAATCAGTATCTATTTAAGTGAGTATGCTCCAAAGAGCTTTAGAAGAACTATTAAGCCGTTGCTTGAGCTTCTGGCAGCTGTACCAACCGTAGTTTACGGGTTTTTTGCATTAATGGTTGTAACCCCTTTTTTACAGGGAATAATTCCGGGACTTTCCGGTTTTAACGCTCTTTCTGCAGGACTGGTAATGGGGGTAATGATCATTCCTTATATTTCATCATTAAGTGAAGATGCGTTGCACGCCGTACCATACTCATTGCGGGAGGCTTCATACGGAATGGGTTCCACAAGGCTTCAAAATTCCTTTAAAGTAATTGTACCGGCTGCTTCCTCAGGAATCATAGTTTCCATAATCCTGGCGATCTCAAGAGCCATTGGAGAAACAATGATCGTTGCCATTGCGGCAGGTCAACAGCCGCGATTAACTTTTGATCCAACTGTTCCGGTAGAGACAATTACAGCCTATATTGTTCAGGTAAGTTTGGGCGATGTTCAACATGATTCCCTGGAATACAGGACCATATTTGCAGCAGGTATTACCTTGTTTATTTTTACTTTTCTGCTGAATACATTAAGTCATAAAATGCGCAAAAAATTCCAGGAGAAATATGAATAATATTAGAAAAAACAGGCTTAAAGATCAGGCTTTTAAAGTCTGGGGAATAGCGTGTACGCTTCTGGGACTGATTTTGCTGATGATATTTTTAGGCAATATTTTTATGGATGGAATCCAGAGGATAAATTGGTCTTTTTTAATAAATCTTCCTTCAAGAAGCCCTGAGAAAGCAGGAATTTATACAGCTTTAATGGGGAGTATTTGGATTTTATCCTTAACAACCATAATTGCTTTACCCATTGGCATTGCCGCAGCAATTTATCTTGAAGAATATGCGAAAAAGAATAAATTGTCCTCTATATTAGAGGTTAATATTTCCAACCTGGCGGGTGTTCCTTCAATAATATATGGTTTATTGGGATTGGAAGTTTTCGTGAGGATATTGGAAATGGGAGCGAGCGTATTGGCAGGGAGTTTTACACTGGCATTGTTAATTCTTCCCATTGTTATTGTTTCAACACGGGAAGCTATTAAAGCCGTTCCAAAATCCATAAGAGATGCATCCTTTGCAATGGGGGCATCAAAATGGCAAACGGTGTATCTTCAGGTATTACCTGCTTCCTTTGGAGGTATTTTAACCGGAGTGATATTGGCTCTCTCCAGAGCTGTAGGGGAAACCGCTCCTTTAATAGTTATTGGTGCACTGGCTTATGTGCCATTTGCCCCTTTATCTCCAATGGATCAGTTTTCGGTGCTGCCAATCCAAATTTTTAACTGGATAACCAGGCCACAATCCGGTTTTGTGGAGAATGCAGCGGCAGCAATTATTATATTATTGTTGATTACATTTGTAATGAATGGAATAGCGGTATATTTTAGGAATAAATGGCAGAAAAAACTTAAATAATAGAGGTTGTTTTACTATGGGTAAAGAGAAAAATGAAAGTGTAATTGAAAGTAGTCTAAAGAGAAAATATAAACTACAAGCCAAGGATGTAAATGTCTTTTATGACGATTTTCAGGCAATAAAGGGGATTTCCATGAACATAAAAGCGAATAGCGTTACCGCTTTTATTGGGCCTTCGGGATGTGGTAAATCTACCTTCTTAAGATTGTTCAATAGGATGAATGATTATGTGGATGGTTTCCGAATGGAGGGAAAGATCTCTATAGACAATCAAAATATTAACAAGAAAAAGGTAAATGTAGAGCAGCTTCGCAAACAGGTTGGAATGGTATTTCAAAAGCCAAACCCATTTCCAAAATCCATATTTGAAAATGTGGCTTATGGCTTGAGGATCCAGGGAATAAAAGATAAAACTTTTTTGAAGGAGCGAGTGGAATCCTCTCTAAAACAAGTCGCGCTTTGGGATGAAGTAAAAGATAACCTCAATAAATCGGCTTTGGCACTCTCAGGAGGGCAACAACAACGATTATGCATCGCAAGAACCCTGGCTGTAGAGCCATCGATTATTTTGATGGATGAACCAACCTCCGCATTAGATCCTCTTTCCACTGCGAAAATAGAAGAACTCATTCACGAGCTTAAAAATAAGTACACCATAGTTATTGTAACACATAATATGCAGCAGGCGGGAAGAATAAGCGATTATACCGCATTTTTCTATCTTGGAGAGATCATTGAATTTGACAAGACAAATAAAATATTCACAAATCCTGAAAAAAAACAAACCGAAAATTACATTACAGGTCGTTTCGGATAAAATTCATAAACCATGACAAATTTAGATCAATATAG
>JBDNHN010000122.1:0-2466 GCA_041688725.1 Gillisia sp. | reverse complement strand
AACGATGATTATTTATGGATGAAGGATTACCTTCAGTTAGATGGGGTAGCATATAAATTAGTACCTATTCAAACTCCCGTAAATCCAAGAAATCCTTACGATATGGGCCGGATAGATACAGAGAAGATGTATGACATCGCAAAAAACTGGTATTGGGGAAATATGGGAAGTTCAAATATTTACCACGATACGGAAACCCGAAAAAACTCCATTACCTACCGGAGCAATCTGGCACGTCTGGTAGAAAACCTTTTAAACGAGGGCAAGACTGAAAAAGCAAAAGAAATTCTCGATTTGGCGATGGAAAAAATGCCGGTTGATTTTTATGGATATTACACCCTTTTAGAACCTTATATCAGCGGTTATTTCGAAGTGGGTGAACCCGAAAATGCCAAACAATTATGGGTGGATGTCGCTGCTAAATACCAGGAAAACCTTAAATATTATAGCGGTTGGGATATAGACCGGCAATTTAAATACGCCGATGAAATAATAACCGATATGGAGCGATACAGAGCCCTGGTAGATATGTTGTTTGTTCACAGTGAACAGGAATTTGCAAGGGAAAAAGCCGAAGAATTCAACACCTATTTAAAACTTTTTCCGGGTTTTTACGATGATAATGAAGAAGGAATTGAAGAACAGCCTCTGTTACCTTCCGATACAGCCTTAGATAATGAATTTAAGAACTCACAAAAGTTAGATTCGCTTGACAGTATCAAAGAATGATGAGCTTATTGAAGTGAAATGGTGTATTTGAAAAAAATATCGACTCTGGGAAAATTTCTTTGTCCTTCCCTATTGTGGAATTTACCCAAAACCGGAAATACGCTCTATCTCACTTTTGATGATGGTCCAATTCCGGAAGTTACGCCTTGGGTATTAGCACTTTTAAAAGAATATCACGCCAAAGCAACATTTTTTTGCATTGGGAAAAACATCTCAAAACATCCTGAAATTTTTGAGCAGATCCTGGCTGAAGGTCACAATGTTGGCAACCATAGTTTCAATCATTTAAACGGATGGAAAACCCCCATTTCCACTTATATTGAAAATGTGGAAAAAGCGGAAAAAATCATTTTTGAAAAGTCAGAAGCAAGAGACAGGAATCAAGGTAATAGAACAAAGAAAAACCTAAAACTTTTCAGGCCTCCGTATGGAAAGATCACACCTAAACAAATTAAGACCCTGCAAGGACAAGGATATAAGATCGTAATGTGGGAAGTAATTAGTGGAGATTTTGACGTGAATGTTTCGCCTGAAAATTGCTTAAATAACGTGCTCAAAAATTCAAAACCGGGAAGTATTGTGGTATTCCACGACAGTATAAAAGCTTCAGAAAAACTTAAGGAAGTTTTACCAAAGGTCCTGGAATATTACCATCACAAAGAATTTGAATTTAAGGCGATCTAAACGTATTCTTTGATAAGCCCGATAAGGGTGTTGGCATCCTGTTCCCCACTTTGTCTCCATTTCATCTCGCCTTCTTTATAGATCATTAGCGTTGGCAAGCCTTTTACACGAAGAGCTTCGGCCAATTGGGTGTTTTTATCGACATCAATTTTAATGATTTTCGCCTTATCGCCAAGGGCAGCTGCAACATCCCGAAGAACAGGATGCATTAAAGTTGAAGCCTCATTCCACTCGGTATAAAAATCTAATAACACCGGAATGTTTAAATCTATTAATTCACCAAATTTTGACATACGCTAAAGGCTATATTTTGATTAGATTTTAATACCATTTTCTAAATATAATCAAATATAGTGATTTCTTTGAATTAAGCGGGTTTTGTGCCTTTTCTCAATTCAATTACACTTATTTCCGGCCAGATCCCCACACACCCAGGATATGCCAAATACCCAAATCCGCGGTTTACATTGATATGTCTTCCAAATTCCTCGTAAATTTCCGCCCAATTCTCATAACGGTATTGTATCGGACTCCACTTGAACCAGCCTGGGATCTCGATTCCAAACTGCATGCCGTGAGTATGACCACTTAAGGTGAGCTGATAATTATTTGGATCATACTTTTTTTTCCTGCCAGTAAGAAGGATCATGGCTTAATAATATTTTAAATTCTTCGGGGTAAAGGCCTTTCCCCGCGAGATCCAGATCTCCTAATTTCTTAAAACCTCCGGAACCCCTATTCTCCACTCCCACAAGTGCAATCCGTTGTCATTACAGATGAAGATATCCAACGTCGTTCGAGTGAATTCGATCATATGATAGCCAGCATCGCACGGAGAACAAATCGAAGTACAAAAGATATAGAAAATGACATCCCTAATTGGAATATGAAATATGTCAATCCCATAAGTTTCTGTAAATAAATTAAATAACCATGTTTTGATAAATGGTTATTTAATTTATTTACACCCAGAATCACAGGTCATTTCGAATTGGTAATTTATGAGAAAGATTAATGACTGGAATGAATTAAAAGCTCATTATAAATAATTTT
>JBDNHN010000595.1:0-3097 GCA_041688725.1 Gillisia sp. | reverse complement strand
CTACCGAATTGGGAATGACCTCAATTTTCTTTTTTAAGTTGAAGAGGGCCGCTGTTTTTACCGCAGTGAATTCACTTACAGAAAGCAGATAATCTGCTCCTGCCAGGGCTTTTTTCTCAAACCAGAAATTCTTTTTCTTCTGCGGCCGGTTTTCAAGATGACAGAAATAGGTGTCACTGCCATGCATCCTAATCACCAGCGGACATTTGAGTTTCATAAATGCGGTAATCCCGGTCCAGTCCGGGGCTTCCATGGCGTCTATTTTGTCCTGAATTATAGCCTTATTGAGGTAATTCTGAAGGAATTTCCGGTGCAGGTACCAGCCCAGGAATTTATATTTTCGCTGTTTTATCAGGTGAAATTTTATTCCGCCTTCAGTAAAAATCTCATTTGATGACTGGCCGTAGATAAATATGGAGACTTTAATCCCTTTTGCTGCCAGGGCAGTTGTCATATTTTTGATGCTAGTTCCTAATCCGCCGGAGGAAGTGGAGAGCGGGTGGGGATATTCTGGAGTCAGAAAGGCTAGGTGCATGTATTAATTTTATCTTTGCAAGATAATTAGTTTATTTTAGCAACATCAAAACCCAACAAGTGTTTTTTTCTACTACCAAATCAAGCCAGTATAAATTTAAAAATGATTTGAAATGGAATATTTTGGGTTTTTTAATAATTGCTGTTTGCGGGTTAGCAATAAACATATTAATAACCCGGTATTTTGGTTTTGCAATTTTAGGTTATTTTAATATTCTTCTGGTATTTTTTCTTGTTTTATCACAAGTTTCCTCATGGGGAATCCAATTGTCAGTTCAAAAATTCATTCCACAATTTAGGAAAAATAATATTCTGTGTAAACAGATCCTTACCTCTTCATTTTTTATTTCCCTGATTTTGGGTATGGTGGGTGCAGCCCTGCTCTATTTATTAAAGGAAGTGCCGGGAAATATTATGGATAACACCCTTCTTAAATCTGGTTTTGCTTATATTATTCCCGGTATTTATTTTTTAACAATCAACAAAATATTTCTGTCCTTTTTAAATGGAATGAGGTTTATGAAAACTTATGCTTTTTTTAGTGCCTTACGTCCCTTCTTAATGTTGATATTTTTATTAGTATTTATCGGATTTGAATCAAACATAAAATATTTAGGTTTGATATTTACCCTGCCGGAGTGCATACTCTTGTTTTTTCTGGCTTTTAACGTAAGAAAATGGTTTATTAAATTAAACTTTGTGCGATTTAGGAGGCTTTTGAAACTTCAATTTTGGTACGGGAATAAAGTAGTGCTTGGAAGTATTGTTACCAATTTTCAATCAAAAATAGATATTTTTATTTTGGGTTTTTTTGTTTCCAATACTATGTTGGGGGTATACAGTTTCGCAGTATTTGTGTCAGATGGATTTTTCCAGATATTTTATGTCTTTAGAACTAACATTAATCCTGTGATTACAAACATATATTATAGCCGAACTAATTTATTGTTACAACGGGTTGTAAAAAAAAGCATAATGAATTTTTACAAAATATTTGTTGTTCTGGGTTTAGTAATAGCAGTCTTATATCCTATTATTTTAGTGGTTTTTAAAATTGAAAATCATATTCTTTCTAATCTTTTGGTTTTTTACATATTACTAACGGGAATTGTAATTTCAAGTGGTTACATTCCTTTTCAATTTTTCTTTAACCAAATTGGAAAGCCAAAAGAACAAACGAAATTTTTAGTAATTCTATTTAGCATAACCATTTTTTTAAATCTTTCTTTTATTCCTTTCATTGGTATTTTTGGTGCCGCAGTTGCAATTTTTTTAGCTAATCTATTCCAATTGGTTTATTTAAAACAAGGAATAAAAAATAATATAAAATAATCAAGAATGGAAAATTTCCGGGAAAAGAATGACAAGGAGTTATTTAATACAATAAGTGGAAAATATGCTGAAAAAGATATTTACCAGGTTTCTAAAGAAGCCAGAGCTTTTCAGGTACATTGTATGATGGATTTCTTAAAAAAGGAATTTGAAAAATCCAAATTCGGGAATGTCATAGAAGTAGGTTGCGGACATGGTGCTAACAGTAAATATCTACAAGGGCATTATCAAAATTTCTTAGGTGTTGATTATTCCTCTGAATTGATTAAAATAGCGAAAGCCAGGTATGGTAATTCATATTCCAGATTTGCTATAGATAATATAAAGGATATCGATAAGCATGGGAAATTTGACCTTATTATTGGCATTGGAATTTTGCATCATGTTGATGATTTAGAAGAGGTATTCGAAAAACTAAAAGAAATAGGTCACGAAAAAACTATATATCTTTTTTATGAACCGCAAAAAGGCAATCCAATAATTCAAATATTGAGAAAAATAAGAGTGCGTTTTGATCCAAACTATTCAGGGGACCAGGTATTTTTCGAAAAAAAGGAGCTAACAAAAAGAATTAAAGACCTTGGCTTCAAAAATATAAGATCAAGATATAATGGTTATTTAACTCCGCCATTTGCCCAAGTGATTATGAAACCGAAATTCATATTCCAACCTTTAATGAGATTTTCTAAAAAGGTTGATAAAATTCTATATAGAAAAATTAATTCCAGGGTGGCATGGAATTTTATAATAGCCTTTACAAAATAAAATAAGTAATTTTTCACCTATTTCTTGTATCGTGAATTCTCATTGCACTTATCTGATCTGCGATCAAGCCGAAAAAGAATATTAAGATTCCTGTTAGGATCATGAAAAAAGCTGCGGGAATCAATTTTACCGAGGGATAAAGAATAATTATTCCAAATCCTATCTCATAAATAACTCCTATAAAAATCATCCAGAAGCTAACAGGCAGAAAAACTTTTAAAGGATTAAACAAGACTATTAAGCGTAATATAAGTAATAGAGTGGAACTTCCATGTTTAATTTGTTTAACAGAACTAATCCCTTTTCTCTTTTTAACCCGGATTGGTAAATAATCTACCTTGAATGATAAATACATGAAGGCAATAGTTGAAGTTGTTGAAAAAGAAAATCCGTCAGGGAACAGATGTAAAAGATTTATTATTTTTTCTCTTTTAATAACTCTTAGCCCCGAATTCAGATCAGGTAT
>JBDNHN010000121.1:0-4824 GCA_041688725.1 Gillisia sp. | reverse complement strand
CCCTCTTCATTAAATAAATTGGAGGATTCTCCCCATATAAATGAAGTGATATGTTTGGAAACTCCGTATAATTTCACGGCAGTTGGTCAGTTTTATGAAGAATTTGATGCGGTAAGCGATCAGGAGGCTATTGAGATCCTTCAGGAAACCAACAAAAAGAAAATTTAAAAACATCGACCAATATAACCCTGCTTAAATACTTTCAGCCAAATAAATAAGGTATTTCGGCAATATCTTTCTATTGCCGAAATACCTAAAATAAGGCTTGAAACGATCAAAATTATTCGTGTGTAATTTTGAAAGTCACTTTTGTGTTCACACGATATTCTGTAATATCGTTATTTCTTACCTCCACATACATATGCTTAACATATACAGACTGAATGTTCTTTACAGAATGAGATGCTTCCTTGATCACATTTTTAACAGCATCTTCAAAACTGACAGTTGAATTTCCTAAAACTTCAATTACTTTTAATACAGACATAATTATTTAGATTTAATGATTAATATTCAATTTTTGACAAATAAAAGTTGAATGCATCCCTTCAAACCAAAATTGCATTCAGAAGAGTGCTGCGGAACTATTTTATATTATTTTGTCAGCCTTTACCACCACAAAAGAACCTTCTCCATAACCCTGTTTTGGGACCTGCACTTCCTTGATCTGTCCTAATTTTCCAAAAAGGCTTTGATTATATTCAAAGTTGCTGAACCCAGCCTCTTTGAGTAAATCCTCAATACGATCTACGCCATAAAAAATGGCCTGTTTAAAAAATGTGCTGCGTCCCCGTTTATCTTCGTACTGCATTGCAACGCTTTGATCCTTATCTAAAAAACCCACAATAATGGATCCTCCATTTTTTAAAACCCGGTGGGCCTCAGCGAAAGCTTCTTTAGCATTATCCAGATGACAAATCGTGACAAACAATACGAAATCGAATTGCAGAGCCGAATAAGGAAGATGTTCTGCAACCCCTTTCATAATTTCAATATCCCTGTTCATGGCTATTTTTGCCATTTCCATTGCGGGTTCAATTCCTTCCTTGATTCCCAAAGGTTCTGCAAATCTTCCGGTTCCCAGGCCTACTTCAATTCCCCGTAAATTTTCAGGTAATTTTAGAAATTGCTCCTTTATGGCGGCAACTTCTGAAAGATATGCGTCGTTATGTTTTTCATACCAGGCTTCGTATTCTTCTACGTGCGAATTAAAAATATCTGATTGTATCATCATTCCGGTGATTTATAGTTTCGATAAGTTTTTAAAATTTTCTCAATAAAGACAATGATAAATATCAGTAAATCAAAACTTTAACAATTTAATATTAAAAATCTCGGGAGGCTGCAGACACTTTGTAAGATTCTCTTCTTTAATTTATAGATATGATAAATCTCATTTTATTTTTCTTAAACAGGTGTTACTTTTAGATAATAATTATATCACCTGGAAACTTTTGACTGTTCAGGAATTTAAATAATAGCCTTATGGATAAACTAAAAGACAAGGTTGCAATAATCACCGGGGGAGCTGGTGGAATAGGCATAGCTACAGCAAAACTGTTTTTAGATCAGGGAGCAAAAGTAATGTTGGTAGATTTAACCGAAAGCGAATTGCAAAATACAGTCGCCAATCTTGACAATCCCAATGCATCCTATTGTGTAGCCGATGTTTCAATTGCAAAAGATGTAAAAAAGTATGTAGCGGAAACCCTATCAACTTTTGGCAAAATTGATCTTTTTTTCAACAATGCGGGAATTGAAGGAACAGCTCACCCAATAGCCGAATATCCTGAAGATGTTTTTGACAAGGTGATCGCTGTAAATTTAAAAGGCGTTTGGCTGGGATGCCAGAACGTAATGCCTGAAATGGAAGATAGAGGCAGTGTAATTATCACCTCCTCTGTAGCCGGTTTAAAAGGTTTTAAAGGCCTTGGCGCTTACGTTGCCAGTAAACATGGGATGGTTGGAATTATGCGTGTTGCCGCCCTGGAATTTGCCGACAGAATGATCCGGGTGAACTCTATACACCCTGGCCCAGTAAATAACCGAATGATGCGTTCGATTGAAAAAGACATGTCCCCGGATAATCCAGCCGAAGTTCAAACAAGCTTTGAGGCAGCAATCCCCTTTAAACGCTATGCCGAATCAAGTGAAATAGCAGAACTTGTTTTATTCCTGGCTTCTGATGAAAGCAAATATATTACCGGAACAACCCAGGTAATAGATGGTGGAATGTATATTGTTTAATTCAACAATTTATTTCTTTAAAATTTGAATGACATTTTTTGTAAATGTTGTCATATCCGGTTTTTTAGTTTTAGGTTAAAAATCAATTGATACAGCCTAAACGTTTTATAATTTGGGTCAATAAAAGGGCGCTTAATCCAAACATCCCCACAGTTATAAATTGTGCAGCTGTTAACGACACCAATGAAAGTGCTTCTCTAATGATTGGAACATAATAAGCAACCACCATAATTAGAAGTGAAAGCGCAATGGCGCCCCAAATATAAGAATTAACGGTAACCTCGTTTTTAAAAAAGGACCGATTGCGTTTTGGCAAATTAAACACATTGAGGAGCTGGGCCAATACCAAGGTGTAAAAGGCCATATTATTGACAACATTTGGTGGGAATTTTAAAATAGAAGAGGCATAAAATGTAATCCCTATAACTGCTGCAGTAATACACAGGCCATAAACAAGGATTGAGGCCCAATTTTTTTTTGTGATAATAGGTTCATCCGGGTTTCGGGGTTGCTCCTTCATGATATCTTTTTCACCTTTGCCCATTCCAAGAGCCAGGGCCGGGAAAACATCGGTTACCAGATTGAGAAATAGAATTTGCAGGGGAAGGAGAGGCAAAGGCAAATTGGAGATGGAAGCACCTGCAACTGCAATAATTTCAGCAAAATTACAGGACAAAAGATATATTACAAACTGGCGAATATTCCCAAAAATGTTCCTTCCCTGCCGAATTGCCAGCTCTGTAGAGGTAAACTTATCGTCCATAAGAATGACATCGGCTACTTCTTTTGCGGCTTCTGTACCGCGAATCCCCATAGCAATTCCAATATCTGCCTTTTTTAAAGCGGGCGCATCATTAACCCCATCTCCAAGCATTCCCACAATAGCGTTGTGGGCCTGATAAAAATCTATCAGATCCAATTTCTGCCTAGGGATCATTCTGGCAAAAATGGTTGCCTTTAGAATTTTGTCTTCTTCCCCCTTGCTTAAATTTTTCATATTCGTGAGCTCATTGCCCCGGACAACAAATTCAGAAGGACTATTTGGCTCCAGCAATCCTATTTCTTCCCCTATTTTTCTTGCAGTCCCGGGATGATCTCCGGTAATCATGATCACCCTTATTCCCGCATTTTTATAGGTTTGGATAGCTTCTTTAACATCTTCCCTTGGAGGATCCAAAAACCCCATAATTCCTATAAATACAAGTTGCTGTACCAGGTTGTCTTTATCAGGTTTACTATCAGATTCCCGGTATGCAAAAGCCAGAACCCGCAAACCTTCTGAAGCGATCTTATCTGAAAGTTCCTGCCATTTTTCCCTTTCTTTCAGCGGTTTTATTCCTTCTTCGGTTAAAATGGAATCACTGGATTCAATAACTGATTCAAAAGCTCCCTTGACAAATATTATGTATTTGTCTTCATTTTTGTTCAGTGTAGCCATTATTTTACGCTCTGCATCAAAAGGTAATTCCAAAACTTCCGAATATTGATCCCTGATCTCGTTGAAGTTGAAACCTACTTTCTCTGCGAAGTCTATCAAAGCAATTTCCATGGCATCGCCGGTCTTTTTTTCAGCATCAGGTTCTATATTATTGCATAAAACCCCAACCTCAACTATCCTGGCAAACACCTCATCATTTTTAAAGGAATCGCGATTGTCAAAATCCTTTAAATTGAATTCCTTATCATGAAATAACAGCTTATGGACCGCCATTTTATTTTCGGTAAGGGTTCCTGTCTTATCGGTACAAATAATGCCGGTTTCTCCCAGGGTTTGCACGGCTTCCAGTTTTTTGATGATTACATTTTTCCTGGAAAGCCTCACCATTCCCCTGGCCAATGCAATAGTTGCAACAATTGGCAAACCCTCGGGAATAGCGGCTACGGCCAGTGCAATTCCAGTTTCAATCATTAACAACATATCTTTACCCTGAAAATATCCACTCATGGCTATTATTACAGCCAGGATAATTGTTAACCAGATAAGCTTTTGGCTCAATTTGTTTAATTTTTTTTCCAGAGGAGTCCCTTTCTTTCTGGCTTCCTGCACCATGGTGCTTATTTGCCCGATATGAGTTTTATCCCCAGTTGCGGTGACCACAGCCTTAGCCGTCCCCCTTTCAACGATAGTTCCTTTAAAAACCATATTGTTTTGTTCCACCAAAGATGTTTCTGAAGGCAATTTCTCCAGCTTTTTTTCCACTTGATTGCTTTCTCCTGTTAGCATGGCCTCTTTCAATGCCAGGTCCTCATTTTCGATAAGGCGGGCATCTGCAGGAATCACATCTCCGGCTTCGATCAGAATAATATCCCCGGGCACTAAAAAATGGGATTTTAGATCTTTTGGGCTGCCATCACGCAAAACATAGGCGACAGTTTCGGCTATTTTTTGCAGTGCCTCTATCGATCGTAAAGCCTGCCATTCCATAAAAAACCCAATCAAAGCTGTTATAACAATAACAATAAGAATGGCAAAACCCTCTACCCACTCACTAAAGAGAAATGCCAATCCCATGGCACCGGCCAAAATATAAATAATGGGATCCAGGAGTTGTTCCAGAAATATTTTCCAAATACTTT
>JBDNHN010000120.1:0-3977 GCA_041688725.1 Gillisia sp. | reverse complement strand
TAATTCGCAAATCCCTGCTGCAGGTTCATGTGTGTTCTACTCAAATTCCCCTTATGCTCATTTTTACTCGCCTAATATCAGAATTTTGACAAAAATAATTAAATGATCTTTATAATTAAAGAAAGCATTAAAATTTATATATTTTTTCTCAATTCATAAAAAACATTTCAACTTCATCAGAAAGTTTGTTATGAAAAAATAAATTATTAATCGACATAAAAAAAGGGATAAACCTTGATGGCCATCCCTCTTTTAAGTTATAATTAAAAAAAAGTCATTACTACTCTTCTTTTTTATCTTCTTTTTTTGCTTCTTCTTTAACTTCTTTTACAGCTTTTTTATCACCTGTTTTAGGCTCAGCGGTTTTCTTTTCAGCTTTTACTGCGACATCTTCAGCAGGTTTTTTCTTACCAGCTCTACGCGTAGATTTTTTCTTTTCTGGTTTGGTGAGGTTATAGATCTCGTTGTAATCAACCAATTCTATCATTGCCATGTCTGCATTATCACCAAGACGATTACCCAATTTAATGATTCGGGTATATCCACCCGGACGATCACCAATTTTTACTGCTACGTCACGAAATAATTCGGTAACCGATTCCTTATCGCGAAGTTTAGCAAAAACCAATCTTCTGTGATGGGTAGTATCTTCCTTAGATTTTGTAACCAAAGGTTCAACAAACTGTTTTAAAGCTTTTGCTTTTGCAACAGTCGTGTTTATGCGTTTATGCTCAATTAGGGAACACGCCATATTTGCCAACATGGACATACGGTGTGCCTTTTTTCTGCCTAAATGATTTATTTTTTTTCCGTGTCTCATTTTTTTTTAGATATTAGACGTTAGATATGAGATCTTAGATTTTTAAACCTTAATGTGAGAAGGAATTCATTTTCAATTGCCTCACATCTAATGTCTCACTTCTTGAGTCTATAATTAATCTTTATCCAATTTATATTTCGAAAGATCCATACCAAAGTTTAAACCTTTATTATTCACAAGCTCTTCAAGCTCGGTTAAAGATTTTTTACCGAAGTTGCGGAACTTCATCAAGTCATTTTTATTATAGGATACTAAATCTCCCAAGGTATCAACTTCAGCGGCTTTAAGGCAGTTAAGTGCTCTTACAGACAAATCCATATCTACCAATTTGGTTTTTAGCAACTGTCTCATGTGAAGGGATTCTTCGTCATAAGTTTCAGTTTGTGCTATTTCATCGGCCTCCAAAGTAATACGTTCATCAGAGAACAACATGAAGTGATGGATCAAGGTTTTAGCAGCCTCGGTCAAAGCATCTTTAGGATGAATGGAACCATCGCTTATGATCTCAAAAACCAATTTTTCATAATCGGTTTTTTGTTCAACACGAAAGTTTTCAATGCTATATTTTACGTTTTTGATTGGGGTATAAACCGAATCTGTAAAAATAGTACCTAAGGGTGCATTTGGCTTTTTGTTTTCTTCTGCAGGAACATATCCTCTACCTTTTTCAACAGTAAGTTCCATATTGAAACTCACTTTTTTATCAAGGTTACAAATAACCATATCTGGATTCAGGATTTGAAAACCGGAGATGAATTTTTGAAAATGACCTGCAGTAAGCTGCTCTTGACCGGAAACAGAAATTGTAACGGCTTCGTTGTCTATTTCATCAATTTGCCTTTTAAACCTTACTTGTTTCAGGTTTAAAATAATTTCTGTTACATCTTCCACCACGCCAGGGATTGTAGAGAATTCGTGATCAACACCTTCAATGCGAATTGAGGTTATTGCGAATCCTTCTAATGATGATAACAGTACTCTCCTTAAAGCGTTACCAACGGTTAACCCGTATCCTGGTTCCAAAGGGCGAAATTCAAATTTCCCTTCGAAATCGGTGGAATCAATCATTATAACTTTATCGGGCTTCTGAAAATTTAGTATTGCCATATTACTACTTCTGTGAATTATTATTTCGAATATAATTCGACTATGAATTGTTCATTTATATTTTCCGGAATCTGAACCCTTGCTGGTATAGAAACAAATGTTCCCAGTTTGGTCTCACTGTTCCAAGTAATCCATTCATAAACAGCGCTTGAATTTGAAAGTGAATCCAAAATAGTGCTCAAAGATTTAGATTTTTCTCTTACCCCAACAATATCGCCAGGTTGTAAATGGTATGAAGGAATGTTTAAAACCTCTCCATTTACTGTAATATGTCTGTGAGAAACAAGTTGTCTTGCTCCACTGCGAGAAGGGGAAATTCCCATTCTGAAAACAACATTATCCAAACGGTTTTCACATAACTGAAGTAGAACTTCACCTGTAATTCCCTCTGAACGGGTTGCTTTTTCAAACATATTTCTGAATTGACGCTCTAATATACCATAAGTATATTTAGCTTTCTGTTTTTCCATCAATTGAACGGAATATTCAGA
Source organism: Gillisia sp. (assembly GCA_041688725.1). Taxonomy (GTDB): domain Bacteria; phylum Bacteroidota; class Bacteroidia; order Flavobacteriales; family Flavobacteriaceae; genus Gillisia. The sequence goes on along the minus strand of JBDNHN010000120.1, from coordinate 1,559 downwards.
TTTTTTTCCTCTTCTACGGTTATTACCGTGTTGTCCCGGTGGGTAATTTCTTTTTTCGAAAGACTTATCATCTCCGAAAATAGCCTCGCCAAACTTACGAGCTATTTTAGTCTTGGGACCAGTATATCTTGCCATTTAAATTGTGTTTTATAAGAAAGCGATTATGAATTAAGGTCACTGTCCTTCGATAATCTTTTTGCTTTCCTTGTTATACTTAATAATTAATTAAACTCTACGTCTTTTTGGAGGTCTGCAACCATTGTGAGGCATTGGGGTAACATCAATAATTTCAGTTACTTCAATTCCTGCGTTATGGATAGAACGAATAGCATTTTCTCTACCATTCCCCGGTCCTTTTACGTATACTTTTACCTTGCGCAATCCGGCTTCGTGAGCTACTTTCGAAGCATCTTCAGCGGCCAATTGTGCAGCATAAGGAGTATTTTTCTTAGATCCTCTAAAACCCATTTTACCGGCAGAAGACCATGAAATAAGATCCCCTTTTTTATTGGTAAGTGAGATTATAATGTTGTTGAAAGAAGCAGTAACATGCGCTTCTCCATTTGACTCAACGATAACTTTTCGTTTCTTTTGAGCTGTTTTTGCTTTTGCCATATTACTTATTATTTAGTTGCTTTTTTCTTATTGGCAACTGTTTTTCTTCTTCCCTTTCTTGTCCTGGAGTTATTCTTGGTACGCTGACCTCTAAGCGGAAGCCCGGATCTATGACGCACACCACGATAACATCCAATATCCATAAGACGTTTGATGCTCAATTGAACTTCTGAACGCAATTCTCCTTCAATTTTGAAAATTCCTACCGCTTCACGAATTCGACCGATTTCATCATCATTCCAATCTGAAACTTTAGTACTTTCATCTACCTTAGCTTCTTTCAGGATTTTTTGAGCCCTGCTTTTGCCAATTCCGAAGATATAGGTTAATGCTATAACTCCCCGTTTTTGTTTTGGTATATCAACACCTGCAATTCTAGCCATAATTTATCCTTGTCTTTGTTTGAATCTAGGATTCTTTTTATTAATTACGTAAAGCGTGCCATTTCTACGCACAATTTTGCAATCGGCACTTCTCTTTTTAACTGATGCTCTAACTTTCATCTTAATTAGTATCTGTAAGTTATTCGAGCCTTAGATAGATCATAAGGACTCATTTCCAATTTTACTTTATCGCCGGGTAATAATTTAATATAATGCATACGCATTTTACCCGAAATATGGGCGGTCACAACGTGACCGTTTTCCAGTTCTACACGAAACATAGCATTTGACAATGCTTCATTGATAGTTCCGTCTTGTTCTATTGCCGATTGTTTTGCCATAACTTAAGCTATTGCTTTTCTATTCTTACCGGTCTTCATTAACCCGTCGTAATGCCTATTTAACAAATATGAATTTACTTGTTGCATAGTATCAATCGCAACCCCCACCATAATTAACAATGAGGTACCTCCAAAGAACAATGCCCATCCCTGTTGCACACCCAACAGTTGAACCGCTACTGCAGGGAACACCGCGATAAGGGCCAGGAAGATTGAACCC